>NZ_JBXWRL010000019.1:0-7357 GCF_059612885.1 Ruegeria sp. YKSD179
CCGCCGTTACACTGCCGTCTTCCGTCGTCATCTTCTCAATGTCCTGAGCGGAGTAAATTGAAAGGCTTTGCCGGACGCGGTCCTCGGAACAGGTGCACCCAAACTGCACCGCCTGCGCGTCATAGACGCGCGGCTGTTCTTCGTGGAAAAGCCGAACCAACAAATCTGTGGGCGCCACGGATGGTCCGATTAGCTCCAGGTCGTCAACTGTATCCAAAAGGATGTTGACGCGTTCCCAGTTTTCTCCCTCTTCTCCGTCAACCAGGTCAGAAGCGGTCAGAATCTCTCCGTTACCGTCCTCCGAGGCAGCAAATGGTGACGCCTTAGGCATGTGTTGCAACATGATTCCACCCGCACGCCAATGTTCTCCAACTTTCGGCTCCGTCGATTTGCCAAAGCTTAGTGAAAACCTTGTCGGTAATTGTTCGGACTGCGCAAAATACGCCTCCGCACACGTGCTCAGCGACCCTCCGGCAAGCGGCGTAATTCCTTGGTAGGGCTGCGTACCTTCGCCTTGGTCAATCATGATCGCAAAGTAACCTTCACCGACCTGATCGAGCGGCGCATTGTCGGTCAAGCGATCCCTGTCAAAACTGGCATAGGCTCTGATCTGCGCAGGTTGCCCTTCTTCCTGAGGCGCATAATAATCAGTCGCTATCATTCGCACTGCGCCTTTGGACTGAACCTGAAGCGACAGTTTCCAGCGCAGAGATACGGTCTGGCCGATTAACGCGGTCAACAAGGCCATTTCGGCTACCAGAGCCTCGACGGTATCTGGGTACTCGTGCTGCTTAAGGATACCGTCTAGTACGCCATCCAAGCGCGCCACACGGCCACGCATATCTGATACATCAAGTTGAAAGGGTAGGACGGTATCGTCCCACGCGATTTTCGTTCCAAGAGACATGGGGTTTCCTTACACGCCAAGGGTTGGCATACCGCCACCATATAGGTTGAACGGACTCGGTTGAAAGGGGCCATACATGATCAGGCGGTTTGGCGAAAGCCCCGAACGGGGCCGAAAATATACCCGCCGGATTGGAGTGTATTCACTTTTGCCGCAAGGAGATCGCCTTTTGCTGACCTGCCAAAGGCAACCTGATCCGGATTTGCAACTGCCAGGCGGTGGAATTGACCCGGGCGAGTCTCCAGTCGCCGCTTTACATCGTGAAGTGTTCGAAGAAACCGGTTGGTCAATCGCTGCACCACGCCGTGTCGGCGCATTTCGCCGCTTTGTCTTTATGCCTGAATACGATCTTTGGGCCGAAAAAATATGCCTGATTTACTGCGCCCGTCCGGTCCGATGCAAAGGCCTTCCAACAGAACCCTTCCATGAGGCTTTGTGGATGCGAACTGCGGATGCTGCCCATTTATTGGGAAACGCCGGAGATCGGCATTTTGCGTCGCTGCTGCTTCGTGATCTTTAGGGACCATTGTATTCAAAGAAGACCGCCGAAACATCATCATCCATTCCGCCCTTGGGCGACATGGCTTGGGTCAACTGCCAGAACAAATCATCTAAAAACTCTGACCCCTCTGCCAAGGTTGCTGCGCATTCAAGGGCCATTCTTTGCAACCCGGTTTCGTCCAACAAACTTCCATTCAGCAGACGGCATTCAGTAAATCCGTCAGAATACAAAAGCAACCTGTCGCCCGGTTCCAGAAAGACGTCAGTCTGTTGAAATGGCGCGTCTGGCAGCAAACCAATCGGCAGACCACCGTCGCCTAAAAACTCGGTGCTGCCATCACGCCTCAAAAGAAGTGGGTGAGGGTGTCCGGCCTGTACCATCTTGAGGTGCCCGTTCCTCAGGTCGACAGTGGCATATGCCATGGTGAAATTTTCTTCAATTCCTGTGTCAGCCATCAATCGTGAGTTCAATACCTTTGCCACCTCCTCTGGTGGCAGCAAAGCGTAAAAACTATTGAAGCGCTGTTCCATCGCGACGTTTTGATCGAAGTGTTTGCTTGAAAGATATCCCCCCAGACGCGCTGTCATCATCGCCGAGGTTATACCATGTCCTGAAACGTCGATGCTGTAGAACCCAAGCCGGTTAGCTCCTGGCGAAAACATCCCAACAAGATCTCCACCTATATGGCCGCATGGCTTCAGCAACAAACTGACCTTGGATGCGCCAAATGACGCCTTTAACTCTGGCACCAGAGATTCTTGAATTTTGCGCGCCTGCATCAAATCCTTGTCGATCGCGTCATGAGCCAGCCGCAACTCTTCCAGCGCGGCTTCAATCAGCTGGTTCTTCTCTGAAAGTTCGCGCTGCATAAGAAGTATGCGGGCCCCAGCGGCAATGCGAGCGCGCAACTCGTCAGCCTCCAGCGGCTTGATCAGGAAATCGTCCGCACCAGTATCCAATCCGCGCGCAACTTCCTGTTTTTCGCTTTTGGCTGTCAACAATATGAAATAGCTATAATGCCTGCTTTCCAATTCCCGGAAAGCTTTGCAAAATTCAAGTCCGCCCATACCGGGCATTACCCAATCGCTGAGGACCAAATCAGGCTGCTCCAACCTGCAGATGGCAATTGCTTGCTCGCCATTCTCAGCTTCGAGTACTTCGAATCCCCATTTCTTGAGAGAAGCCGCCAGAATTCGACGCTGCAGGCGGCTGTCGTCGACGATCAGTACCTTCCGAATCGCGCCAAAATCCGGCTCTACTCTGACCTCGGATTGTCTGATTCCCGGCACCATGTTTTCCCTGCTGGTCTTTTTCTCCTTCAGCTTATGAGCTGGGCACTTAATATCTGGTGAAACCCCGATCTTGCCGCCCTTAACGGGGTGTTTACCCGGAACTGAATATCGTCGGACACTCGAGGTAAAGGTGGGGGCAGGCCATGATAAATTGGCCCAGAGTCAAGCAGTTGTGGGACGAAGTGGGCAGTGATGAATTCGAGGCGATTCTACGGATTTTTCTACGGGAGGTGCAGGGCGTAATTTTACGTCTGCAACAAGAAACGGAACGCGGGCAAATTGAACAGAATTTGCACTTTTTAAAAGGTAGTGCTTCGAGTTTGGGCTTTGATCAGGTTTCCAAATTATGCCAGGACGGAGAAAGGCGCGCCGCCGCGGGTAATGAAATGGACGCGCACGTTGCAGAGATTGTCGCGGCGTTTTATGCCTCGAAAACAGAGTTTGACACAGAACGAAAGAGGCACCTGCGCTGACTTAGATCACGAACTGTGCCAGCGTTTCGTCCTCGGTAATGTCGGTGTAGGTGAATCCAGCGTCATCCAAATGTGCTAGAAGGCGGACGAAGTTTTCAGGCTTACGCGTTTCGATCCCGATTAGAACCGAACCGAAATTGCGCGCAGACTTTTTCATGTATTCAAACCGGGCGATATCATCATCGGGACCTAAAACGCCAAGAAATTCTTTTAGGGCACCCGGACGCTGCGGTAGCCGAAGAATAAAGTACTTTTTGACGCCCAGATAGCGTTGCGCACGCTCCTTGACTTCGGGCAAACGCTCAAAGTCAAAGTTTCCTCCCGAAGTGACGCAAACCACGGTTTTGCCCCGAACGAAACTTTGGACGTCGCCAATCGCTTCTATTGCGAGAGCTCCCGCAGGCTCCAGAACGATGCCTTCAACATTCAGCATCTCGATCATTGTCGTGCAAATTCGATCCTCGGAAAGAACAAGAACATCCGATAAGTGACGCGACTTCAGTAACTCAAACGGTTTCGCACCAATCCTTCCTACAGCAGCGCCATCAACGAATGTGTCGATATGATCCAGCGAAACTGGGTGGCCAGCAGCGAGCGCAGCGCGCAAACAGGCCCCACCAGAAGGTTCTACGAACAGGCAGTGGGTGCTTTCTCCAAACCACGTCGCAACACCGGCGGACATACCACCGCCGCCGACCGGCAATATTATATGATCCGGCGTATCACTCAATTGGGTTTCGATTTCGACCGCCAAAGAGGCCTGGCCTTCAATCACGTCGTCATCGTCAAAAGGCGATAGAAAATATCCGCCTTGCTTGGTGCACCATGATTTCGCGGCGGCCAACGTGTCATCAAAGTAGTCTCCAATCAGATGAATTTCGACGTTATCGCCGCCAAAAATCCGGGTCTTCTGGATTTTTTGCTGCGGTGTTGTGACGGGCATGAAAATTACGCCTCTCAAACCTAAGTGTTTGCACATATAAGCCACGCCTTGCGCGTGGTTCCCTGCGCTTGCGCAAACGAAAAGGTCCTGTTCCGGCCGCTTGCGCATCGCGTTGTACGCACCTCGAATCTTGTAGGACCGCACCGGGCTTAGGTCCTCGCGTTTCAACCAGATTTCTGCACCATAACGGTCTGACAGGTGCGCGTTCCTCTGCAGTGGGGTAGCGGGGAAAACAGATCGCATCGCCTGTTCAGCAGCTCGGGCGCGGGTCAAAAAATCACTCATAACCGGTTCACTGCCGTATCACTGTAGAAAGGGCAAGGAATACATATGTGTACGGATGCTCGGTGGGACCTGCTCATTTCGACGACTTGGACAGCCTCAGCTTGCCGAAATACAAGAATTCGCATTGAACATAACCAAGACGGCACTATACCGACCCAGATTCCTGGGTACCGGCTTTTTAAAATCTGACAAATTATCGCCTTTAGATCGGCCCTAATAGTTCTTTCTGAGCCGACAGGTTAAGACTCCAGCTGGACTGAATTGCTTGGCATCTTCTCTTACAAGTTCCTTTGACACGTGACTTTTCGGCCCTGAATTTGCCCGGTTTGCTCGCAAATCTATCCATCCAACATTTCAAATCCTGTAGTGCGTCAATCCACGCAACTTGCCCCCACGTTCAAAACCCGCTAGGGGCCAATCGTTCTACGCATAAAGGGAAGTCAGATGTCCGCGCCCAAGAAAGTTGTTCTGGCCTATTCCGGTGGCCTCGATACCTCGATCATCCTGAAATGGCTGCAGACCGAGTATGGCTGTGAGGTTGTGACCTTCACTGCTGATCTGGGTCAGGGCGAGGAACTAGAGCCTGCCCGCAAAAAGGCCGAGCTGCTGGGTATCAAACCTGAAAATATCTATATCGAGGACATTCGCGAAGAGTTCGTTCGCGATTTTGTCTTCCCGATGTTCCGCGCCAACGCGCAATACGAAGGCCTTTACCTTTTGGGCACCTCGATCGCCCGGCCGCTGATCTCAAAACGCCTTGTAGAAATTGCGGAGGCGACCGGTGCGGATGCTGTTGCCCATGGCGCGACTGGTAAAGGCAATGATCAGGTCCGATTTGAGCTGGCTGCCTATGCGCTGAACCCAGACATCAAAGTTATCGCTCCATGGCGGGAGTGGGACCTTACAAGCCGTACAAAATTGCTGGAATTCGCTGAAGCCAATCAGATACCTATTGCCAAGGACAAACGCGGTGAAGCACCGTTTTCAGTCGACGCTAACCTGTTACATACGTCTTCCGAGGGTAAAGTTCTGGAAGACCCTGCCGATATGGCCCCAGACTATGTATACCAGCGCACCGTCCACCCCGAGGATGCCCCAAACGAGCCAGAATACATCGAGATCGGCTTTGAAAAAGGCGATGCCGTAAGTATCAACGGCGAAGCGATGAGCCCCGCAACGATCCTGACAAAGCTGAATGAATATGGCGGTAAGCATGGGATTGGTCGTTTAGATCTGGTCGAAGGACGTTTTGTAGGTATGAAATCACGCGGTATCTACGAAACCCCGGGCGGTACTGTCCTGCTGGAAGCGCACCGTGGCATCGAGTCGATAACCATGGACCGAGGGGCGATGCATCTGAAAGATCAGCTGATGCCGCAATATGCCGAACTGATCTATAATGGTTTTTGGTACAGCCCAGAACGCGAGATGTTGCAGGCTGCGATAGACAAGTCCCAAGAGCATGTCACTGGGACCGTTCGCGTTAAGCTTTACAAGGGATTGGCCTCGACCGTGGGTCGCTGGTCAGACCACTCTTTGTATTCCGAGGCGCACGTGACGTTTGAGGAAGATGCTGGGGCCTATGATCAAAAAGATGCTGCAGGGTTCATTCAATTGAACGCACTGCGCCTCAAGTTGCTTGCTGCGCGGGATAAGCGTCTAAAATAATAACACGCAAAAGTTGATTTTCTGTTACTGAACACAACTTTGCCTAACAAATGTCCGTTTGATTTATTTCAAAAAGGGGCCGACTCCGCCGCGGGTTGGCCCTTTCTTTTTGGCAGCATGATTGATGATCTTATGCACACGGACGGGGAATATAACCTTTCTGCTGATTTCGAATTTCGGGGAACAGCGAAAGAATTTTTTGGGATTTGGATTGTTAACCTGCTTTTGTCAATTCTGACTTTGGGCATCTACAGCGCTTGGGCCAAGGTTCGAACCAAAAAGTACTTTTACCAGAATACCTATGTCGCAGGGCGCAACTTTGATTATCACGCCACTGGAAAGCAGATTTTGATAGCAAGGCTGATAATTCTTGTTTTAGTTATCGCCTCTGCTCTGCTGTCAATTATTCCGTTTTTGAACATAGTTTTGTCGCTGACGCTTTTGATGTTGATCCCATACTTGTTGGTCAAGTCATTACGCTTCAATGCCCATATGACCAGCTGGTTCAACGTTCGGTTCGCCTTTAATGGTACAACCGGATCCGCCGCTTTGAATTACTACCTTTACCCGATCATCGCCATATTGACGTGGTTTACAACGTGGCCCTTTGTGGCACGATCGGTTCAACGGTTTCACGTGAATGGGCACAAATTCGGGCAAACACCACTATATTTTGATAGCCCGATAAAACCGTTCTATACGGCGATGCTGGCAGCTTTTGCCTGGGTATTGGTAACCGTTATAACCTTGATAGTCATTCTCCAAATTTTCGTCGCCGCACTGACAATAATTGCCGCCCAAATGGACAGCGTCGCTGCTGACACGCAACTGCCGTTTTTTGTCGGCGGCACGTTCCAAATCATAACCATTTTGACTATCGGAATTGTGCCTTTTGGCATCATTCCCGCCGTGGCCATCTACCAAGCCATGTTGCGCAACACAGTCTACAATTACACTATTCTTGGTGAAAACCACCGGTTCTATTCGGATATTTCTGCTCTAAGTTTGCTTTGGATTGACATGTCAAACTTTGTCGTCGTGGTGCTGTCGCTGGGTCTGATGCTGCCGTGGGCGCATGTCCGCCGCGCGTCGTACTTGGCCAGCCACACCACATTTGTCCCAGGCGGGCCGCTGGATGAATTCGTTGGCGAAATTACCGCAAACGTTAGTGCAATTGGCGACGCCTACGGTGATATCGAAGGATTCGATATCGGATTCGCGGTCTAAACGCATGGTACATGACGCCCAAAACATTGGTACATCCGTCACCGGGCGCGCCTATCCGCC
>NZ_JBXWRL010000020.1:0-81440 GCF_059612885.1 Ruegeria sp. YKSD179
TACTCCCGCAACCAGCGTCGGAATATCTCAAAGAAGCACGTTCAGACTACAATTGATCCCCCGGATCAATTGCTTAACGTCTTCACATCGTCAGCCTCAAACCTAAAGGTCCGAAAAAAACAACCACTTAATGGTCAATTTTCAATTCTGTGCGGAGAGCAACTAGATCGCGTAGAAAACTTGTTCCTGGTCGAACTTGGAAAGAACAAAGTCCTGCTGAAGTTGTCATTGCGGCTAGCAAGATGTCGTCGGCAGGGTCTTTGTTCCCTGCTTTAATTGTTTTTTCGTTGTCTGTTTATGTTTTTTTACTATTGAATTTATGGGTGGTATGCTTTTGGTTCTGTTTGTGCACTCAAAACACAATTCATTCCTTACTTGATTTAGGCCTCTATTCTCTCGGGTTCCGGACAATAAAGTTGGTGCGGGTCTACCAAGCTTAGGTGTCAATGAAAGGCTTGGAAAACAAATTGAATTTGATTTATCCAGCTCAGGGAATGCTACTCTAGGGAGTTCATGTATGTGGCGAGTAGTGGTTATTAATTGTTTGCTGCTAGGGATCGCGTTCTTGGTTGCCGAGCTTATTTTTGGCACGTGGTTTTCGGATCAACACGCTTTGATGAAATTTACGAAGCTTCGAAACTACGAAAAAGTACAAGAAAACCCAATTCATGTAGGAAAACCGACTGTAACATATTCTCGCGACAATTATGGTTTTCGTGGTCTTGAAGGTGATGTGTCCGACATTGACATTTTAACAGTTGGCGGTTCAACAACCGATCAACGCTGGGTCGATAACTCACAAACTTATCAAGCTGTCATGCGGGATTTGTTTGCTGCGTCCGGGCAGTCTGTTTCAATCGTCAACGCGGGTATTGATGGTCAATCTACATTCGGTCACATTGCGAATTTCTCATCTTGGTTCAATGAGATCCCAAATTTAGATGCGCGTTACGTTTTGTACTATGTAGGAATTAACGACCTACTAATATCTCAGCCTACGGACACATACGACGTGGTGGCGCTGGAAGACAATGCTTACAACAATCTTAAAGCGACGATCAAAACTAAGTCGGTTTTCTATCAACTTTATCGGGTCGTTAAGTCAGCTTTCGCTGAAGAACATTCACTAAACGAATTGAATCGAACAAACATTGCCGATCGTGAACCTCTTGTCACAGAGCCAAAAATATCCGCTCCTTTGGACGTTGTTTTTGGACCTTCACTCGAAAGTTATACTGATCGTATTTCTGAGCTAGCCAAGTTGACCCGTGATTTCGGTGCGGAACCAATATTCGTTACCCAGAGAAGCGCCCGTTGGACCCGCCGCAATGGCCAGGTAGCAGGTATTGCGGAATATCAACCCGATTTTTTTGAGTTGGTTCGTCAGCAATTGCCCAAGGAGTATCAAAATTTGAACGGGGTTGACTTTTATCGGTTTGAACGCGCCCTTGCAGACGCTCAAATGGCTGCATGTGAAAACGTAGATGCCATTTGCTTGGACCTTATGGCCGAGATCGATTTTGATCTTGCATCCGATTTCTATGACCCGATTCACACCAGTGCGACAGGTTCACAAGCAATAGGCGAGTATCTTTATTCCAGGCTTGGCAATCTCGAACTTGGCGATTGAGCTGCTCACAATCATTCTGAGGGAAAATTCATCAGCGATCGAGTGGTCTTGGCTTCTTGGTCAATCGGGTATTAGAGGTTGATCCGCCATCGACTCTTCTGGGAATGTGCCCAGGACTTTCAATCGCGGCATCAGTCGGGTTCTGGCCCTGCGCGAAAGTATTTCCAAAAACAATAGTTATTCGCTTCTCGCAATATTTGAGTTGAAATCACCGCTATGAAAGCAAGAAAGGCCGCTCTCAAGCGAACGGCCTTTTTTCACTGTCTCTCTCTAAAGAGATTTAGGCGGTAAGAGCCGCCTGAGCTTTGGCAACGATCGCGCCGAACGCTTCCGGTTCGTGCACGGCCAGATCTGCCAGAACTTTACGATCCACTTCAATGCCGGCAAGGTTCAGGCCATTGATGAAGCGTGAATAGGTTAGTGCCTCGTCATGCGAACGCACGGCCGCGTTGATACGTTGAATCCACAACGCGCGGAAGTTGCGCTTGCGGTTCTTGCGGTCACGGGTCGCGTATTGGTTGGCTTTGTCGACGGCCTGCGTCGCAACTTTGAAGTTGCTTTTGCGACGACCATAGTAACCTTTGGCAGACTTAATGATCTTTTTGTGACGAGCGTGAGTTACGGTTCCACCTTTAACGCGGGACATTTCTGAATCTCCTCTTAGCGGTCGTAGGGCATGTAGCCCTTGACGATCTTGGCGTCGGGGGCGGAGAGAGTGGTGGTGCCACGGGCGTCGCGGATAAATTTCTTAGTCCGTTTGATCATGCCATGACGTTTGCCAGCTTGAGCCGACATCACTTTACCGGTCGCTGTCACCTTGAAGCGCTTTTTGGCGCTCGATTTGGTCTTCATCTTGGGCATTTCCGTCTCCTATCTTCGGGTTCGGTATATAACGCGACTCGGCATGCCACATCGGCCGGTCACGCAATCAGAAGCGCCGTTTACGCAAGTTTTGATAAAGAGGCAAGGGGGTTTTGACCGGAAACTTTGCTTTTGGCAGAGGGGTCAGGTTCCGAGGCGACAAAGGTCGCCCCGGTGCTTTCATTCAGTGACCGAATTTCCGGATTTCGCCACTCTTAAGCCGCTCCGCGTAGGAACTCAGTTCTTGGCGAACAACCTTCATCAGGAAGTAGAGCGCGAAGACATTCACAACGGCCATAGCAAAGATCGCCGCATCCGAGAAATCGATGACGGGACCAAGATTGGCTGCTGCACCGATAACGACAAAAATGCAGAAGATGATCTTGAACACCAATTCCTTAGTCGCGCCTTCGCCAAACAGGTAGGTCCACGCCTTTAGGCCGTAGTATGACCAGCTGATCATGGTCGAAAAAGCAAACAGAACCACGGCGACCGCCAAAACGTATGGGAACCAACCGAATGCACTTGCAAAAGCGGCCGAGGTTAAGCTGACGCCAGAGTTTCCGTCGACTGTAGCGATAGCTGTACCTTCCTCGTTCAACATATACATGCCCGTTTCGGGGTCGATGACCAGCTGCTGTGTGATGATGATTACCAAAGCGGTCATAGTACAAATCACGACTGTATCGATAAACGGTTCCAGCAGGGACACAAACCCTTCGGTGATCGGCTCTTTTGTACGCACGGCTGAGTGGGCAATGGCCGCGGAACCAACCCCAGCTTCGTTCGAAAACGCAGCACGACGGAAACCTTGTATCAACGCACCGACCATGCCACCAGCGACGCCCAGCCCGGTAAACGCACCCGCAAAGATTTGACCAAAGGCCCAGCCGATTTGATCGGCATGCATGATGATAATCACCAAGGCGGCCAAAACATACATAACACCCATGAACGGTACGACCTTTTCAGTCACGCGCGCGATGGATTTCAGACCGCCTACGATTACAGCAAATACAATTCCGGCAAAAACCAAGCCAGTGATCCAGCCGGGAAAGTCCCCGGTGATACCCGCTATCTGCTGGTGGGCTTGATTGGCCTGGAACATATTGCCCCCGCCCAAGGCACCCAAAATACAGAAGATCGAGAACAACACCGCCAAGATTTTGCCTCCCGGCAGGCCGAGTTCGTTGAACCCTTTGGACATGTAATACATCGGGCCACCAGAGACGGTGCCGTCGTCGTATTCATTGCGGTATTTCACGCCGAGCGTACATTCAGTGAATTTCGAGGCCATGCCCAGAAGACCCGCAACGATCATCCAGAACGTCGCGCCCGGCCCGCCGATACCTACGGCAACGGCTACACCAGCAATGTTCCCCAGTCCGACCGTACCAGACAGCGCGGTCGCCAGCGCCTGAAAATGGCTTACCTCACCTGCATCGTTTGGGTCAGAGTAATCGCCCTTAACCAAACTTACCGCGTGGCCGAAAAACCTAAATTGAACAAATGCGAAATACAGTGAAAACACAGTTGCAGCGATAACCAGCCACATCACGATCCATGGAACGCTCGTCCCTGGGAACGGTGCAAAGATAAAACTGACAAAAGGGCCGGTGAAATCCGAAAATGCCTGATTAATTTTTTCGTCAAGGCCAACGGCTTCTTGAGCTGCAGCTGCGTTGGCTAATAGGCCCGTTGCAAGACCGGAAACGCCAAGTTTTTTTGAAATTATCATTGTTGCCCCTCCTCAATTTACGACCGTGACTGGCACGTCGGCATGCATCACCAGATATTGGGTCGAACTGCCAAATAGCCGCTTTTTGATACCGTCTGCAGACGCGCGGCCAACTATGATTTGCGATCCATCGTTTTCCACGGTTATGGCGTTCAAGGTTTCCGCTACATCCCCGTGGCGCACGATCCCGTAAGCGGCGAACCCTTCGGATTTCAAAGCTTGCACTGCGGGTTCTACGATCCGTGATGTCGCAAGTTCGATCTCTTCTTCGCGCCGCTTGTGGCGAAGCGCATTTTCTTCCGGGGTTTGAAAGGTGAAAGGGGACCACTCGATTACGTAGACGACCAACAGTTCGCAGGCGCCGATCCTTCCTGCCAAATCTTTGGCAAAGGCAATCGCGCGCTCTCCGTTTTCGGTACCATCCAGTCCTATGACAATTTTCGTTGTCATTTCGTTCCTCCGATTTTGTTTTTGTGTGTCGGTGAAGATGTACCGACCTGGCAACCCGAACCTGGAACTGATCTGAGGGCTGCTGCCAAAAAGGTATCAGATTTATTCGCAAGGTGATTAATTTTTTGGCACATTCTTAGGTGTTGGGGAATTTTTACTGAAAAAACAATTGCTTTTGAATAATGTAAAACCCGCCAAACAAAGCGTCTGGCGAGTTCGTAGCCTAACTAGCTCCGTGCTTTTTCGATCCGAAAGACGCGATTTATTCTGGGTCGGTACTGTAAATCAGCCGCTCATCGCAAGGTGCAACACGCAAGATATTCGTACTGCCCGGTACATTGAAGGGCACACCTGCGGTCACAACAATCTGATCAGTTTCACCGGCAAATCCGCCGGCGCGTGCAGCGCGGGCGGCATTGACTACGGCGCTTTTGAAACGCTCCAGCACTGGCGTCATTACGCAATTGCAACCCCAGGACAGGCACAAACGCCGCGCTGTGCCGGTCAAAGAAGTCATCGCGATGATGGGGACACCGGGCCGCTCACGAGCGGTCAGCAACGCTGTTGTACCGCTTTGGGTGAAGCAACAAATCGCTTTAATATCAGTTTTTTCAGCAATCTCACGCGCGGCTGCCACGATGCCGTCTGCAACCGTGGTGCCCTTGGCAGTGCGTGACGCGGCAATGATCTGGTCATAGGTAGGGTCAGCTTCGACCTCGATGGCGACTTTGTTCATTGTTTGAACGGCTTCAACCGGATACGAACCAGCAGCCGATTCCGCGCTGAGCATGATAGCGTCCGTGCCTTCATAGATTGCGGTAGCAACATCCGAAACTTCGGCGCGCGTGGGCATCGGGCTTTCGATCATGCTCTCCAGCATCTGGGTTGCCACAATGACGGGCTTGGCCGCGGCACGCGTGCGGCGCACCAGCCGTTTTTGGATCGGCGGCACTGCTGACACTGGCAATTCAACGCCCAAGTCTCCGCGGGCGACCATGATACCGTCTGACGCATCAAGAATTTCTTCGAATGCCTCAATCGCGGCGGGCTTTTCTATCTTGGATAAAATCGCGGCGCGTCCGTCGGCCAACGCGCGAGCTTCGAACACATCTTTAGCGCGTTGTACGAAGCTAAGCGCCAGCCAGTCCACTCCCAGTTGGCAGACAAATTCCAGATCTTCCCTGTCTTTTGCCGACAATGCGGCCAATGGTAAAATCACATCCGGCACATTGACGCCCTTGCGATTGGAAATTGCGCCGCCAACTTCGACCGTACAATTTGCGAAGTCTGGGCCGCACTCCTGTACGATGAGGCGAATCTTGCCATCATTAACCAGCAAGCGCGAACCTGTTTCCAGAGCTGCAAAAATTTCGGGGTGGGGCAGGCAGACCCGGTTGATGTCTCCGGCCTCGGGGTCGAGGTCCAACCTAAAACTGGCACCTTCTTGCAGTTCTTCGACGTCATTGGCAAACAGGCCAACTCGCAGCTTTGGGCCCTGCAGGTCGGCCAGAATCGCGATTGGGCTGTCCAGATCATTCTCAACTTGCCGAATGATGCGGTGGCGCTCGCGTATTTCATCGTGGCTGCCGTGGCTCATGTTCAGGCGGAATACGTCAGCGCCTGCTTCGTGCAGGGCGCGTATCGTATCGTAGTCGTTTGACGCCGGACCAAGCGTCGCCACAATTTTAACATTTCTCAGGCGTCGCATTAGTCTTGCTCTCCTCAATCACTCGATGTTACCGCAAACAGTGCTCGGATTGCTTATTGCGCAATTCCCTTTCCGAGGCAACTGCCCTACACCTGCGGCAAACTAGATGACAGGCTCATGACATACACCCCATTTTTTGTGCACGGCGCAGATCGTCCATCACGCTGGTTGATTACCTGCGATCACGCCACCAATACTGTACCGCCTGAAATAAATGGTGGTGATCTGGGACTGCCACGCGAAGATATGGAGCGTCACATCGCCTACGACGTGGGCGCGTATGAAGTTTCCAAACACTTGGGCGAGATTTTGAACGCGCCTGTGATCGCGGCCAATTTCTCGCGCCTCGTTATCGACCCGAACAGGGGGGAAGACGATCCGACGCTGCTAATGAAGTTATACGACGGTTCAATCATTCCCGGAAATCGCAATGCTGACGGGATAGAGCGCGAACGCCGCCTGAACATGTGCTATCGCCCTTACCATGAAGAACTTGAGCGTCTGGCTGGCTTGCCGCACGCGGTGATCGTGTCGATGCATTCCTTCACTAGGCAATTGCGTGGTCGAGAGCCGCGCCCTTGGCATGTCGGCGTGTTGCACACACCGGACGAGCGATTTTCACGTCCACTTATCGACAGGTTGGCGGCCGAGGGCGATCTATGTGTCGGCGTGAACGAGCCCTACACCGGAGTTTTGCCTGGCGACGCAATCGACAGACATTGCACTGCACATGGGCGCCCGAATGCTCTGATCGAGTTGCGTAACGACCTGATCGCCGATCACGCCGGGCAACGGGATTGGGCTGAACGGATGGCCGTGATCCTACAAGACGCGTTGGTTGACAGCGGCTTGTAACTGCGACGGTTTTCCTAACTTTCATAATTGTGGGGCTTTTTATTAACTCTTATGTACTGGGAAAGGAGGCGACTATGTCTCAGGAGTTTCTTCCAGCCGTGTTCGGTTGGATGGCTGTGCTGAACGTCGCGGTTCTAATGTTCACCACATTGATGATGTTGTTACTGCAAGACCAGATCGCCGACATTCACGGCAGGATTTTCCGGATGGAGCGTCCGCATGTGAAGCGAGCGTATTTTCGGTACCTTGCTAACCATAAAGTTCTGACCCTTATTTTTTGCATCGTGCCATGGCTGGCCTTGCAACTTGCCTGACATGCCGTTTGTTGAAACATCGCCTTTGGGCCGCTAGGTCAGGTATAGTATACAACTCTGTCGTCGGGAGCCGGACCATGAACAATCAAACCGAAATCGAACTTCAGGCCGCTGCATTTCGCCGCCTGCAAAAGCACCTGATGCAAGACCGTACCGATGTTCAAAACATTGATATGATGAATTTAGCCGGGTTCTGCCGCAATTGTCTGTCTCGCTGGTATCAGGAAGCGGCCAACGAAAAAGGCATCGAGATGGGGAAGGATGAAGCCCGAGAGGTTTTCTATGGCATGACCACGGATGAATGGAAAGCTAACTATCAAACCGAGGCAAGCCCTGAAAAGCAGGCAGAGTTCAAAGTCGCATTTGAAGAGAATGTTGGTAAAAAGGACTAAATTTCGACATCGGCAATTGACACGGCCCGCCTATTAAGCGGGCCTTTGATTTGCCTTTTTAGATGGCTGCCTTTCGGCTTTCATCCAAATAGATTTCACGAAGTCTTTTGGCTATTGGCCCCGGCGAGCCATCGCCTAGTTGCACTCCGTCGATCTCGATAACCGGCATCACGAACGCGCTGGCCGAAGTGGTGAAAGCTTCATCCGCTTCTTTGGCTTCATCAATTGTAAATAGGCGTTCTTCGACTTCCATCTGCGCCTCAGCCGCCATTCGAAGGACCGCCTTGCGGGTTATGCCGTGCAGAATCTCGTTGGACAACGGCCGCGTTACGATTTTTCCACCTTTGACAAAGTATGCGTTGTTACTGGTGCCTTCGGTCACATGGCCATCCTCAATCATCCATGCGTCGTCACAGCCAGCGGCTTTGGCCATCATCTTGCCAAGAGAGGGATAAAGCAGCTGCGTCGTCTTGATATCGCGACGTCCCCACCGAATGTCATCGATTGAGATAACTTTGGCGCCCTTCCTCGCGGCAGGGCTGTCTGCCAATCCCGGTTTGTTCTGAGTAAACAGCACAAGAGTTGGTTTTGTATCTGCAGGCGGGAAAACAAAGTCCCGATCACCGTCGCTGCCGCGGGTCACCTGAAGGTAAACCAAGCCTTCCTCGATGCCGTTCTTTTCGACCAGTTTGCGGTGAATTTCCAGCAACTCTTCTTTTGTGCATGGCTCGGCCATCTGGAGTTCGTCCAAAGACCTCTTCAAGCGCAAGGCATGACCATCGAAATCGATAAGTTTGCTGTCTAAAACACTGGTGACTTCGTAGACCGCATCGGCCATCAAAAATCCGCGGTCAAAGATTGAAATCTTGGCTTCGGTTTCGGGCAGGTATTCACCATTCACAAATACGGTTCGGTTCATGTTTGTCTCCTCAACCCCAGAGATCCGCATCAGGCGGGTGAACTCCGGCGTTGTCAAAAGTTAGTGGTCTGGCGCGGTCTTCGGCCAGAAGTAACGGGCCGTCAAGGTCCGTTACCATCGCGCCCTGCGCCACTAACGTGGCAGGAGCCATCGCCAAAGAACTGCCTACCATACATCCGACCATGATATCGTACCCTTCGGCTAGGGCCGCCTTGCGTAGTTCAAGCGCCTCTGTCAGGCCACCGGTTTTGTCCAGCTTGATATTAACTACATCATATTTCCCTTTTAGACCGGGCAAGCTGACCCTGTCGTGACAGGACTCGTCGGCACAGACCGGCACTGGGCGGTTCATGCCGATCAAGGCATCGTCTGCGTCGGCAGGCAGCGGTTGTTCAACTAAGGCCACGCCCAGTCTTAGAAGATGTGGCGCAAGATCAGCGTAAACTTCAGCAGACCAGCCTTCATTTGCATCCACGATGATCTTTGCATTTGGCGCGCCAGCGCGAACAGCCTCCAATCGCGGCATATCATCAGGCGTTCCCAGCTTGATCTTGAGCAGTGGTCGATGGGCGTTTTTGGCTGCCTGTTCTCGCATCGCTTGTGGCGTGTCCAAGGACAAAGTGTAGGCCGTGATCTCTGACCCGGGCGTGGGCAATCCAGCCAGTTCCCAGGCGCGTTTTCCTGCCCGTTTGGATTCAAGATCCCACAAAGCGCAGTCGACGGCATTCCGGGCAGCCCCTGCTGGTAAAAGCTCCATCAGAGAATGACGGTCATACTCCTGCGGTAAGCCGGAGATTTGGGCTGTTACAGATTCGAGCGTCTCATCGTAACGCGAATATGGTACGCATTCGCCCCAACCTTTATGCGTGCCGTCGGAAATCTGAACAGTCAGCACTTTGGCCTCTGTGCGAGAACCACGCGAGATGGTGAAAACCTGCGCCAGCCGAAAAACGTCCTGAGTAACTTCTAGCTGCACACAGAAACTCCTTCAAAATTGTTTGATCATGCAGATGGCGAGCATCCCCGGCTCTAGCAGCGAGTTTTGATCACAGCGCAGCCAGCGCGTCCACCAACTTACCCGAACCAAAGCGGAATGGGTCGGTGGCTGGCAGACCCATATCTGCCTCGATCGCTGCTAGATAGGTTTTGGCGTCATCTTCGCTCATGTTCTGAGTATTTACTGAAACCCCGACGACCTGGCAGTCGGGATTTGCAACGCGTGCCAAGTGAAGCGCGGTGTCGCGCAGCGCCTCCAGCGTTGGCAATTGGTAGCCGGGAAGCCCGCGCATATGTTCACGTGTGGGTTCATGAGAGAGGATCAATGCATCGGGCTGACCACCATGGACTAGCGCCATCGTGACGCCCGAGTAAGAGACATGAAACAATGAACCCTGTCCTTCGATCAGGTCCCAGTGGTCTTCGTCATTGTCCGGTGTCAGCCATTCAACCGATCCCGCCATAAAGTCGGCTACGACTGCATCTAGCGGCACACCGTCGCCTGTGATCAGGATACCGGTCTGGCCAGTGGCGCGGAACGTTGCTTTCATACCGCGATTTCTCATCTCGGCTTCCATAGCCATCGCCGTGTACATCTTTCCAACCGAGCAATCAGTCCCGACAGCGAGGCAGCGTTTGCCTTTTCGCTTGATTCCATTGGCGATTGGATAGTCGACATCTGGAACCCGCACATCATGCAGTTTGCGGCCGGTTGCCTCGGCTACCGCTGCCAAATCAGCTTCATCCCGCAACAAGTTGTGCAAGCCAGATGCAAGATCGAAACCTTCTTCCAGCGCAGTCACCAGAATCTTTTTCCATTCCTGGCTTATGACGCCGCCGCGATTGGCGACCCCGATCACCAATGTCTTGGCACCTGCTTCGCGAGCTTCAGTAAGACTCATGTCCTTTAGGCCCAAATCGGCCTTGCAACCTTCCATGCGGAATTGTCCGACTGCGTTTTCTGGTCGCCAATCTTTGATGCCTATTGCAACTTTGGCCGCCAGTTGGTCGGGCGCGTCACCCAAAAACAACAGATATGGTGTCTCGATCATCGCGCGTCACTCCTTTGATTCCGGCTAAAACTAAAGAAGAATTTCAGCGAGAGCTTCTTAAATTCAGCGCCAAAATGGGTATTTGTTGGGAGAATATCGCAAGAAATGAAGAATACCCGCAAGAATGTTCGAACGCCTCAAGCTGGATGATGTCTGATTGCCTTCCGATCCATCAGATTCACAAATTCTGCGCTCGCATTGCCGCAGGTGCACAATGATGCTTGCGCATGGCTGCGCAATTTAATACCCAACTGCAGACGAAAATCGTAATTTCATTGCTTGCACGAGGCCCAAATGAGTTTTCGCATACAACCAGCTGCACCGGCCCGTCCCAATCGTTGTCAATTATTCGGTCCTGGATCTAACACAAAGCTGTTCCCGAAAATGGCTGCTTCTGCAGCAGACGTAATAAACCTGGATCTCGAAGATTCCGTGGCACCGTCCGACAAGGATGTTGCTCGTGCAAACGTTATCGAGGCGTTGAAAACCGTTGATTGGGGCGGGAAATATATGTCCTTACGTATCAATGGGTTGGACACACCCTATTGGTATCGCGATGTTGTAGATGTGCTGGAACAGGCGGGTAATCGGTTGGATCAAATTATGATCCCAAAGGTAGGTTGTGCCGCGGATGTCTATGCCGTCGATGCACTTGTCACCGCGGTCGAGCGTGCCTCGGGGCGAACCAAACCGATAACGTTCGAGGTTATCATAGAGTCCGCGGCTGGAATCGCCCATGTCGAAGAGATCGCAGCCTCATCTCCGCGTCTTCAGGCGATGAGTCTAGGCGCCGCCGACTTTGCGGCCTCTATGGGAATGCAGACAACTGGTATCGGCGGCACGCAGGAAAACTATTACATGCTACGCGATGGCGAAAAGCATTGGTCAGATCCGTGGCACTGGGCTCAGGCAGCTATTGTCGCGGCGTGTCGCACCCACGGTGTTTTGCCCGTCGATGGACCATTCGGTGACTTTTCTGACGATGAAGGATACATCGCTCAAGCAAAACGGTCAGCAACTTTGGGCATGGTTGGAAAATGGGCTATTCACCCTAAACAGATCGCACTTGCCAATCAGGTGTTCACCCCGTCAAAGGAAGCGGTGTCCGAAGCACGCGAAATTCTGGCTGCAATGGAACAGGCTAAAGCAAATGGCGAAGGCGCAACCGTTTACAAAGGTCGACTTGTCGACATTGCTTCGATCAAGCAGGCCGAGGTGATCGTGGCGCAAGCCGAGCTTATTGCGGCGGGCAGTTAAGTAAAAGAGGCGCTCGTTCGAGCGCCTCTTTTTTCGGTGGGTAATTGGGCCTAGCGTCCAAATACGTTATTCGGTGTCCACGTAATTCGTCCGCCTTTTTTCCCGGACTTCATCATAAGACAAGAGGTGCCGTATTTCTGGAAATAACTTATCCTAAGCTGGTACCAACCGGCTTGGGGGACTTCGACTTCGGTTCGCTGGTTGGCTTCACATGGCTGACGCCCGTTGACATATCCGATCTGCTGTCCGCCGATCCAAGCGTCTATGCCGTCATTTGACCAAGTTTCCAGTTCGTAAATGCCGGGGGAGTCGAACTTCATATACCCTGTAATTTCAGCTGCGACATTGAAGGCCTGATTATAGGTAAGAACCGGGTCGCCTTCGTTTGTGTCGCGATAATCCAACCCACGCAAAGGCTGACCGGGTTTGGCCTTTTTTAATAAACTTTTAACTTTTGAGAGGTTTTGAATTTTGCGCGGTGGGTTTCCTTCCCACGCGTATTTGACGTTTAGGCCAGCTTTGGCATTTGGTTGCGGGCTTGCCGGTTGCAGTCTCAGCGGGGCTGCCAGCGCGGCTGCTGAAAACATCGCTATGCAAGCAGCGAATGCTCCGGTTCGGGCAAGTTTCATATCATTCTCCCTGAGTTATCGCCTCATTCAGTACTTCCACACTTTGGGCAATTTATCTTCGAAGACACTATTCTCTGATAAATCAGGTCGCAAGAGATACAAAAATCACAATTTGTGCATTAAGCTCGCATGTCTTTCGGTGATCCCATGACCACATAAGATGTGATCGAGGTGACATGAGGAAGGGTTCCCAGAACTTCGGTATGAAATGTCTTGTACGCCGGCAAGTCCGCGCATTCGACACGCAACAGGTATTCAATGGTGCCTGTTATGTTGTGGCATTCGACCACTTCGGGCGACCGTTGCAAAGCCCGTTCGAATCCCTCTTGGGCGGATTTAGTATGCTCGCCAAGCCCCACGCCAATATATGCAACGAACCCGATGCCGAGCGCAGCAGGATTTAACACGGCGCGATAGCCAGATATTACACCTGTCCGTTCAAGTTCCTGCACACGGCGCAGGCAGGCCGATGGAGACAAACCAACGCGGTCTGCAAGCTCAAGATTGCTAATCCGACCGTCACGCGCAAGCTCTTGCAATATTTTTTGGTTAATCTTGTCAATTTTCGTCATTTGTTGCGATTTCTATCCATATTTGCACGAAAACGCAATTTCATGCGCTCAGTCCGATGTAATAATCGAAACATGACTTACGATATCCTATTGGCGCTGATCATATTTGCCTTTGTCTCCTCAATTACGCCAGGGCCGAACAATCTGATGTTGATGGCGTCCGGCGCGAATTTCGGATTTCGGAGAACGGTTCCGCACATGCTGGGAATTGGCTTGGGTTTCACGTTTATGGTCCTGCTGGTCGGAGCGGGATTGGTGCAAGTTTTTGATCAGTTTCCGTTAAGTTACAGCGCCTTGAAGATCGCCTCGGTATTTTATCTGCTTTATTTAGCGTGGAAGATTGCAAACGCCGCTCCGGTGCAGCGAGGAGAAAGCCAAGGCACGCCGATGACATTTTTTCAGGCCGCCGCTTTTCAGTGGGTTAATCCCAAGGCGTGGGCAATGGCTCTTACGGCAACTACGGCTTACACGCCAAATCAAACGCTGGGCGCAATTGTTGTTGTCGCTCTAGTGTTTGGGCTTGTTAATCTACCTTCGGTCAGCACTTGGACTGTTTTGGGTCAACAAATGGCGCGGGTTCTGACCAATCCACGGCGGCTTGTCGTTTTCAACTGGACGATGGCTGCGCTTCTGGTTGCGTCTTTGTATCCGGTGCTTTGGCCTAGCTGAATCGACCCTGCGGAGGACTGGTTTCCACCAGCACTCGTTTTGATTAGCGTTCCCCGGGTCGTAGAGAATAATCTCAGCGCCCTCTGCACTGAGACCCAAAGCCGTCAATAATTTCCGCCTCTATTTTTGTTGTCCCTTGGAACACCCAAATTCCATCACCACAAATCTTGCTGAGTTGCATCTGGGGTAACCTCGGGTCATATAGCAAGGAACTTTCTCGTTGAGAGGCGACATGACTCAGTATCTGGATTTCGAAAAACCGTTAGCCGAAATCGAAGGCAAGGCCGAAGAACTGCGTGCCCTTGCTCGGGCAAACGAAGAAATGGATGTGGCGGAAGAGGCCGCAGCGCTAGATGCCAAAGCTGCCAAACTTTTGGATGAATTGTACAACGACCTGACGCCTTGGCGGAAATGTCAGGTGGCGCGTCATTCTGAACGGCCTCATTGCAAAGATTACGTGGAAGAACTGTTTACCGAGTTCACACCCTTGGCTGGTGATCGCAACTTTGCCGACGATCTTGCAGTTATTGGCGGTTTGGCGCGTTTTAATGATCAGCCGGTGATGGTGATCGGACACGAAAAGGGTTCGGATACCAAATCGCGAATCGAGCGTAATTTTGGAATGGCCCGTCCCGAAGGATACCGCAAAGCTGTGCGCCTAATGGAAATGGCAGGTCGGTTTGGTCTTCCGGTGATCACCTTGATTGACACCGCAGGAGCATATCCCGGAAAAGGCGCCGAAGAACGCGGACAGTCCGAGGCGATCGCCCGTTCGACCGAAATGTGCCTAAAGATCGGTGTTCCGCTGGTTTCTGTTATTATTGGTGAGGGCGGTTCGGGTGGCGCAGTTGCTTTTGCCACAGCCAACCGCGTGGCGATGCTCGAACATTCCGTGTATTCAGTGATCTCGCCCGAAGGGTGTGCTTCAATCCTGTGGAAAGACTCCGAAAAGATGCGCGAAGCTGCCGAGGCGCTTCGCCTGACGGCTCAGGATCTTTATAAGCTTGGCGTGTGCGACCGCATTATTTCTGAGCCTAAAGGCGGTGCTCACCGCGATCGCGCTGCGGCTTTCAAATCCGTTCGTGCCGCCATTGCTGCCATGCTTAAAGAGCTAAAAGGCAAAGATGCAAAGGCACTGATCAAGGATCGTCGCCAAAAATTCTTGGACATTGGCTCGAAGGGGCTGGCGGCCTAATCGTTTAGCCACCCAACCGACGCAGCAGTTCAACCGATGGCTTTCCGGTTGCCGAAAGCCCATTTGCACGCTGATATGCGCTGATCGCTGCTTCGGAATTTTTGCCGATGACTCCGTCTGCGCCTTGGGTATCATAACCGGCAGAGGTTAAGCGGCGTTGTATTTCTTTGCGATCTTCAAGCGTAAGCCCAGTTTCATCAGGCCCAAACGAGGCCTGAAACGGTGCGCCACCAGAAATACGGTCAGATAAATGTCCAACGCCAATCGCATAGCTGTCCGAATTGTTATAGCGCTTAATTACTTGAAAATTTCGGAAAACGGCAATCCGTGGGCCAGGATTTTGCGGCTGTAATACCGCAACAGGAGTGCCAGAATTGGCGGCTGCCGAACCGACTTCACCACCCCACGGTTGCCCGCGCACCCATCCGGCGCGAGAAAGGTATGCTGCGGTTGAGGCCAGCGAGTCCGTCGGGTCATCAGACCAAATGTCGCGTCGCCCATCCCCAGTAAAGTCGACAGCGTAAGCCAGATAAGATGTTGGGATGAATTGAGTATGTCCCATCGCCCCGGCCCAGCTGCCGGTCATATTATCCGGAGTGGTGTCTCCGTTTTGAAGGATTTTCATTGCGGCAATCAACTGGCTTTCAAAAAACTGTCCGCGCCGACCATCGTAAGCCAAGGTTGAAAGGGCTGAGACAACGGGTACATCTCCCCGGCGTGAACCGTATCGACTTTCTAGCCCCCAAACGGCGACGATGACGTCCTTATCTACGCCGTACTGCGCTTCGATCTGTGAAAGAGTGCCGTTATACCGCTGCAACATCTGTTTGCCGGTGCTGATACGTTCGTCTGACGCAGCAATCGCAAGATAATCTTCCAAAGAGCGTTTGAATTCGACCTGATTTCGGTCCCGCTCAACGACGCCCGGCAGATATCCCGCACCCTGGAAAGCCCGGTTTATCGTTGTCTGTGAAATTCCCTGAGACGCCGCGCGCCCCTTGAAGTTGGCAACCCAGGAATCCCATCCTGCATTTGGTACGGCACGCATCCGTGTCGCCGGTGCGCTGCTTGGTGCGTTGCTGCTGGAACATGCCGTCAGAATGGCCGCCCCAAGCCCCATTGAAAAAACCCGTCGATCAATCATGATTCAAATCTGCTCTTATTGGTGATTTGCTCCAAGACTACAGCAGGACGTCAGTCCAAACCAGCAATTGGGTCATGTCATCCGCAAAGAAATCGTCATGGGCAATAAGCTGCTCAGGTCACCAGCAGACGCAAACCTTGTGTCACATCCGAGCGGACGGCCAGTCTGAGTCCCGGTTCATCCCCGGCCTTCAAAGCCGCGATAATCAATTTGTGGTAGTGAGGAGGATCTGTACGACGTAGGCGACCATACAACGCGCGCATGGTTGGACCAAGTTGCAGCCATACGGTTTCTGCAATCGCCAGCATCGCCGGGGCCTGCGCACGTAAATAAAGTGTGCGATGGAATTCAAGATTAGTCCGGATGTACCCGACGGCGTCGCGTTTGGTTACCATTTCCGCGACGGACATATTGATGCTTTGTAACCGATCGATCAACGCAATATGCGCCCGAGGCAGCGCGCGGCTTGCCAGTTCAACCTCGATCAGTGCGCGCAAGGCGGCCAGTTCTTCTATACGGTCATTGCTCAGCTCTGGCGTTGAAACGCGACCAGAAGAGGACAAAGTCAAGGCACCTTCGGCGGCCAAACGACGGACAGCCTCGCGCGCGGGGGTCATGGACACGCCGAATTCTTTACCGATACCGCGCAATGTCAGCGCTTGGCCGGGCGCTATTTCCCCGTGCAATATGCGCGATCGCAGAGCGCGGTAAACTCTGTCGTGCGTGGCAGTTTGGGATTCGGCAGGGCGCGCGGACAACATTCCTTGTTGTGATCACAAACTTGCACAACGTCAAGCAGCGCGCCTCTCAAAGCGATACCGATGCAATTCGGCACCGTTATCCCTCAGCCACCGTCGCGGGTTCTTGTACGGACCAAAAAGCTGCTCGACGTTCTCCCAAAATGCAGGCGAATGGTTCATTTCGGCCAAATGGGCCACCTCATGCGCTGCAACGTAGTGCAAGACTTCTGGCGGAGCGAGGATCAAACGCCAGGAAAACATTAGCCCTCCGGCTGAACTGCACGAACCCCAGCGCGATCTGGTGTCGCGCAAGGTCAGAGTTGAGTATGATCGGCCGAGCATTGCGGAATAATCGTCGCAGGCGCTTGTTAACCGATCGCGGGCGAGTTCCTTGAAAAACCGTGCCAGACGACGCGCTTCGGCACCTTCGGGAACGGCGACTTCGTCAGGCCGCAATATGACCCGGCGACCTGATACCGGTACGATTCGGCGCGGTGCCCCTTCGACGGGTATGGTCTGGCCAAACCGAACTTCTGCCGGCGTCGGCCTTTCCTCAAGATGCTGACGAATCCAGGCTTCTTTTTGTTGTGCAAAGTTTAGTGCTTCGGTCTCGGCGACAAATTGAGGGTAAGTCAGCGTAACCCGTCCGTCCAATTGAGAAATTCGCAAGCTTATCCGTCTGGCGCGGGACGATTTGCGCAGTACAAGCGGTACCGTGGGCGTTCCGGGCAATGCGTGTCGCCCCATACTTTGCACTCCTTTGCTCAAAGGCTTTGACAGCGCCTGCCGCTTATGGCAGGTCACCTGAATCATTTATAGGATTCACCTGATATCAAGGGGATTTGATATGCCCAAGGAAGAATGGGGCGTAAAGCGCGTTTGCCCTACAACAGGCAAACGGTTTTACGACCTGAACAAGGACCCGATCGTTAGCCCATACACCGGCGAGATTGTGGAGCTTGAAACCGGCAAAAGCCGGATGATCGCCGCTGATGCAGAGGATGCCGCCTCGGTCAAGGCGCGCGAGGCGACCTCGGACGAAGACTTGGTTCTGGAAGATGACGACGATGTCGATGTTGAACTGGACGACGATCTGTTGGAAGAAGATGACGACGATAACGTTTCGCTGGACGACATCAAAGATATGTCGTCAGAAGACGAAACCTGATTTTAGAATGAGGCGGCTCTGCCGCCTCGGATTTCTTACCCGATGCAGGGCAGTATCTTTTTGCTTGTTTCGGATTTTTGGACTTGCGCTTGTCGGCGACGTCTCATAAACGTCCGGCACCGCAATTTGGTAATGAGTTGGGGCCTTAGCTCAGTTGGGAGAGCGCTTGCATGGCATGCAAGAGGTCAGGGGTTCGACTCCCCTAGGCTCCACCAAAACCTAACAGAAAAACTAGATAGCAAGCATTAGAGTGGTGTGACACACAGGTGTGACACAAAATGAAGCTGCATGCGTATCTCTCACTGTCCGGACACGGCATCCATCGCTTCTGTTGGCTACCACCCAATACGAAACGAAATCTCCTACCAGGTACATGACAATCAACTTGTTGCTCACCATTCGTCGTCCTAGATAAGCTGTATCTATCTTCATACAACATGCATCATACGGCTACGCTTTAGAACGGTACGTTAGAATCCTTGGGATGAAGCACAGTAAGCTGCTGAGGCACGCCCTGAGGGACTGCGAACAAACGCAGATGTTGGACTAAATGGATGCACCATGTTTCCAAAAATATTGGAGACCTAGGCACGAACGCAAAACGTGAAAAATTTCACTCACTCTTTCATAAACATACGAATTTTGCATCCGGGAAAAACTTGCGGTTAAGGGCGCGCTATCGACAGAAGTCTCGCGACAATTAAACGTAATCTAGTAGGACCGGGTACTTGCGAGTGCCTAACTGTAGAAGAGCTTACTCAATTGTAACGCAATGACCCTCTCGAACAACGCCGTGGTGAGGCCCATAGCAACCTTCTGCACCGTGTCCATGCCAGTCACCATTGTGATGCCTGCCCGTGCATGCGGCCATAGCTATCAGTACGGCCAAAAGCGTCACCGTTCTCTTGAAATTTTTTTTGCAATGGCTCTCATCCATATGCGAGCCATCTTAATAGCAGTTTGGCAACCGACGCTTTGACGTAAGTCAACGCTCAACTGCAAAGTCGTCCAAACCACTGCAGCGATCATGTACGGCGTTATCGATGTTCAGCAGCACTACCAACTTCCACGAGGTCAGGATTAATCACGAAAAAAGCTACTTACTAGTCGGCGTATGCGCTGTCGCTGCCATTGCCGTCTTTGTTACTCTTCGCCCCGGCCCAATCGAAGACGCCGAACCGCCTGAGACAGGCAAAGGCGACGCCATGGTCGCAATTCAAGTGCCGCCTATCGCAGGTAATGCAGCAATCGGCCAACGTATCTTTGATGCCTCCTGCGCATCTTGCCATGGCGTTAATGCGGTCGGAGTAGAAGGCGCAGGCCCCCCTCTGGTCCACAAGATATACGAATCCAGCCACCACGCTGATGAAGCCTTTCAGAGAGCCGTTTCTCAGGGAGTTATAAGTCATCATTGGCGGTTTGGTGACATGCCGCCCGTAGAAGGTTTGACGCGAGGTGACGTGGCTATGGTGATCGTGTACATTCGTGAAATCCAGCGTGCCAACGGAATAAATTGAGGATAGGCCTATGAAGAAGATCATAACGCTCGCACTCGTGGTTGCGCTTCCCAGCGGCGTACTGGCGCATTCCAAGGTCGAAGGAACGACACCTGCCAATGGCGAGACAATGGCTGCTGTACCCTTTGAAATCGGCCTTAACTTTGACAAGGATATCAGGTTAACGCGGGTTAAGATGGAGCACGATGCAAATCCTGCCGTAAACCTCGAACTGGGCGACCAAACAAAATTTGGGCAAGAGTTCACGATCCCTCTGCCGAGTAAGGGAACTGGCACGTATGTCATCCAATGGCGTGGTTTAGGTGAAGACGGTCATGCGATGCAGGGCGAATTTTCCTTTACCGTGGAATGAGCATGCCAGACATTTGGGGAATTGCCGCAATCATCACAAAGCTAATGCTCTACATCGGCTTTGCGGGGTCAACCGGGCTTGTCATCGTTAAGTGCCTCTATTCCAGCTTGGTCACACCGATGAACCTTGTGATGAAGCGCCAAGCAAGGGCTTTAGCGTGGTTGGCTCTTACGGCCACTGTAGTTGGTTTCATGCTTAGTGCAGCCGTACTAACAGGCGGAGCGGATGGCATGGTCGATCCAGAAATGCTTGGCTTACTTTGGCAGACACCGGCAGGCGATGTACTCGCATACCGACTTGCAGGCGCGGCATTGATCCTAATCGGATTGTCTATATCACGCTTTGGTTGCTGGATTGCGGCGGTGGGTGGAACATTGGCTCTTTGGTCCTTTACCCAGATAGGTCACGTGCCAGAATTGGAGAATTTTGGTGTCCAACTCTTGCTACTGTTGCATCTACTCTGTTTAGCCTTCTGGGTGGGTATCTTTAGCCCGCTGCGGGGTATGGCTCTCAAGGTTGAATACCAGAAAAATGGCGCCGAGCTGGGTCAAAGGTTCGGAAAAGCTGCTGCACTGGTTGTACCAACTATGATATTGGCAGGCCTCTGGATGGCTTGGTCGCTTGTAGGCAATATCCAATGGCTCGTCTTTACTGGCTATGGGCAGGCGCTGTTGTCCAAAGTGTTTCTAGTTGGGCTGCTGTTGATCCTCGCTGCTGCGAACAAGCTCCGATTTGTTCCGGCCATGCACAATGGAGATGCAAATGCAGCGCGACACCTCGCCCGATCCATCGAGGTTGAGGCAATAATCGTATTAATGGTGTTGGCAACATCAGCGACACTCACGACCGTTCTAACGCCTCCGAACTAAGGTATTTAGAAATGAATAAACACCTGTTTGCACTTGCAATATGCAGCATTGGTACGAGCGTCGCTGCAGATCACGAGTTGATTGAAAGAAACTTAGCGAATGGGCAGGAACTCTACGCAGACCACTGTGCCTCGTGCCACGGAGTTAATCTGGAAGGCCAACCCAACTGGCAAACACCGGACGAAGACGGAGTACTGCCTGCGCCACCACATGACGTGACAGGGCACACATGGCACCATGATAACAAGCTCCTGTTTGACTACACCAAACTTGGAGGGGCAGAGGCGTTGGCAGCACGCGACATCAAGGACTTCAACAGCGGTATGCCGGGCTTTGAGGGCACACTGACTAACGAAGACATATGGGACGTTCTGGCCTATATCCGCTCTACTTGGCCTGAAGATGTTCAGCAAATGCAGGCTACTCGTAACGCCCCGCACGAATAGAAAAAAAGTGGAGTGCCCTGTTTGGCCTCCAAGAAAATTCGTCCCGCGTATACGACCTTGAAAACGAAGTGTTTTTGCGCAAACATAACGCGAAAAATTCCGATTTTTTGCAGGCGAAAGCCGCTAAATTATCGCAAAATTGAAGCAAATTTGCCCGAATTCCGCCTTTTTCTCTATATAGCGTGAGCCCCTGCCGATAGCTTTGTGGCCGGTCTGCTCGGCCAAGAGAGGATAATGCATGCCTACGGATTTCGAGAGATCAATTTGCAACTGCGACACCCCCTCTGTCCAGGCGAAGACAGGTGCGCAACAATTTGCCAGAGACGAGAATGGTTCGATTACCATTTTAGTCCTCTTTATGTTTGTGGCCGTCATCGTCTGTGTTGGCATCGGCGTAGATTACATGCGCTTTGAGAAAGAACGTGCAAACTTGCAGTACACGTTGGACCGGGCTGTTCTGGCCGCAGCGGACCTTGATCAAAAGGCAGAACCGAAATCCGTCGTTCGTGCATATCTAGAAAGGATGGGCCTTCTGGAAAATGTGACCAGCATCAATGTGGTCAACGATGTGGGCTATCGCGAAGTGTCGGCGACAGCCCTTTCCGAGTTCCCAACCCAATTCATGCACCTGTCGGGCGTCGATACACTGGCCGCCCCTGCGGCAAGCACCGCTGAGGAAAGCATCGGTTTGGCTGAAATCTCAATTGTCTTGGACTTATCTACTTCGATCAATGACGAGCTATTGAGAATTGCTACGGAAAAAATGGTAAAAAGTATCGCAATAAAAAACAAACAATGGAGCGACGAGATTTCGTTCTCACTTATCCCATATTCCAGCCAAGTTAACGCTGGTCGCGATTTGCTGAACCAATACACTCTCGACCGCTTCCATGACCACTCGAACTGTGTCAACTTCATCGACAACGAATTCAGCAAACCTGATCTTTCTACGACCAGATTGCTTGAACAAACGGCTCATTTCGACCCTTACACCACGTCTAGGGAGCCGATTGAACATCCCGTCTGCCCAACACGCAAGTATTCGGCGATCCTGCCATTCCAGAACGACCCAGAAGTTCTTTTACCTTACATACGAAACCTCAACAAACTCAGCAACCCAGTGGCGGATGAGGACTCGGGCTTGGACAATGGCGCGAATTGGGGCCTTATCCTGCTGGACCCCAGCACACGTCCGGTACTCAAAGCTCTAAGCACGACTGAGTTTGCCGATCCGGAGTATACCATTCCGGAAAAATTCCAAATGCAAGATCGCCCGATGGACTACGGTAGTAATGTCCTCAAGGTTATGATCCTCGTTTCCGATGGGGATAATACAGATCAGCACATGCTCAACCCTTCGATGCGCACTACTATGTCGGATTTCTGGTACAACCCAGGAACCGATACCGATCCCGCTCGCTTCTCGATCTACCAGTCGAACGGCAACCCCAACTATTGGTGGCCGCACGACAATAGCTGGCAGGATCATCCCTATGGAAATGGAAACACACACTGTTCAGGCAATGGCGGTAAAGTTGAATGCGTCGAGGCAGAAGAACCCGGCGAGGCGGTGCAATTGTCTTACGTTGAACTTCTGGACCTCGTATCCTTGGAATATATCGAACACAACATCTTCACCCACTCACCAAGTGCTTACGGTCAGTGGGAAGGTAAGGCGTTCAGCAAGAAAAGTGCGGTCGCCAAGGATCAGCGAACCAAACACGTATGCAAGGCCGCCAAGGATGAGGGGGTGATCATCTTTAGCGTCAGCGTTGAGGCGCCGCCAGCTGGCCGGGATGTACTGGAAAACTGCGCAAGCTCGGACAGTCATTATTATGAGGCGGATGACGCAAAACTCGAAAAAGCCTTTACCTCGATCGCGTCATCGATCCGTATGCTGAGGTTGACTCAGTGATGCTTAGGTTGTTTTCCGCTCTGGCCCGGCTCTGCCGAAAGGAAGACGGAAATGCAACCGTCGAGTTTGTCATCGTCTTCCCGGCAATCATGTTTTTGGTTCTTTCGGGTTTGGAGCTTGCCTTCGTAACGTTGAGACACGCGCAGCTAGAGCGCGCGGTTGACTTGACCGTGCGCGACATTCGGCTGAACACCGGGACCAGTCCACAACATGACGAAATCAAGGCTCTCATCTGTGACCGCGCCATTTTCATCAATAATTGCGCAGCCAACTTGCGTCTGGAAATGATCCGGCAGGATCCTTTTGCCACTGTTACAGTACCAACGGACCCTGATTGCACTGATCTGGCCGAAGTGGCGCGCCCTGTGCGGACTTTCGAAAACGGCCTTGAAAATGAGTTGATGGTTCTTCGGGCCTGCGCCAAGATCAATCCCGTTTTCCCAACATCCGCAATGGGCAGAGCATTGGTCAACGAAGAAGGCCAATACGCGCTGACCGCTACAACCGTTTTCGTCCAGGAGCCTTTATGATCAAGCGAATTTCGACGCATCTCCTGAAACGTTTCCGAACTCGGGAAGACGGCGTGATCGCCGTCGAGGCACTCCTTATTACGCCAATCCTCTTTTGGACTATAATGGCGGGTTACACGTTTTTCGAAGCTTACAGGCAGAGTGCCGCGAATATCAAAGCGGCACACACGATTGGAGACCTGATTTCCCGTGAAACCCGGGAAATTGACAACGTCTATATCGACTCGATGCAAGAAATGTTCGGTTTGATGGTGGTCAATCATGCAGACCTGAAATTCCGAATATCCGTGGTTCTTTACGACGAGGCCTCCGACAGCCACACCGTGAACTGGTCTGCAATACGAGGTGGGTATGTCGAAAAGCTGACGGACGACAATATTGTCAATTATCGAGATGCCCTGCCTCCGATGTCTGATCAGAACACATTGATACTGGTCGAAACGTCCAACACGTTTATCCCCCCCTTCAGGGTGGGCTTGGACAACGTCGAACTGAATAACTTCATTTTCACACGGCCGCGTTTTGCAAACAATATCAAAGGGAACGTCTAAGGTTATTTGCCTTTGATGCGCGGCATGACTTTGTCAAAGGAAATAGGCGTGAGGAGGGCGCGGAGCTTTTGAGCTTTTAGCTGCGACCAAACGATCCCTATTTCGCTGTATCAAAACCGACCCTGAGGCAATCCGCTTTGCGAAGATGATATATGTCCGGGTTCCGCTGCTACTTCGAAACATGGAGGACAGTAGACTTGGCCGACAGGCTGCACATTTGAACAAGTTCATCAGTGGAGAATTGCAGAGAATTGGAAATGCACTGGTCAACGGAAATCGTTGTGGATATTCGAGTGTGACACTAAGGTCGGAACACGACAAGCAGTACATCACAATAGTGCATATTATCAAAGCGTTAGCCGTTCAGCGGCATTTCCCCTAATCACCGCAGTTCTCGCACGAAAATACCTAAAATATGCAACATTGTCGTTGGTAACGGCATTTCTAAGTGGTCGATAACTTAAAACCGCGCGACAACATGCATCCTTTGTTCATACCGTCTTGAACCGACTTACTTGTACCTCGCGGCAATCTCAAAACCGCAGACGGTTGGACCGGGAGGATTTTGAAGCTATGGCTGAATACCTGGCTTTAATGTCAAAGTTTCTGATCAGCCAACACCAAGTGTGGCAGAGTTTAAGAATGGGTTCGTTCTTTAGGTGTTCTGAGGGGGGCAAGGAGAGCAAAAAAAAGCTGTTGCGACTGCGTATTTTCAGCTTCACCCCATACCGCCCGAGAACACATCGCCAAGCGTCGACATGACACTTGCTTAATAAATTCATATTTTTGACTTTGTTGGGCGAGTGGGTACAATTCGGTATGAATTTCGAGTGTTAGTGCAATGAATTGAAAAGTTTCCGTTCAGAATCACGGAGAAACATAGACCGGCGCGGGAGGGGAAATGAAGAAACTGTCTTTTGGGTTATTTGCCTTCTTGTCGCTTTCAGCGTGCTGGGAAGAGGAAGAAGAAACAACCGAAATGGTTGTCCGACCTGTAAGAGCAACTGAAATTTCAGACCTCTCCAGTTTGCATGATCGCTACTTTGTTGGCACGGCCAGAGCTGCACGCGAAGTTTCATTGGCTTTTCGTGTTCCAGGCAATGTCGTTGGCGTGGATGTGCAGGTCGGTGACTTGGTCGCTAATGGAGATGTCGTCGCGGTATTAGACCCTGCGCCCTACCAGGCGGAAGTTGATCGGTTGTCCGCGGAATTGGAAAGTGCGCAAGCAACCTTTGAAAATGCGAAATTGCAAACCGATCGGCAGCGATCATTGGTCGAGAAAGAAGTAGCCGCGCAGGCGACACTTGATCGGTTTATCGCGGGCGAGACATCTGCCCAAGCGGCAATAAATTCCGTACAAGGTGCTTTGGATCGAGCCACACTGGACTTGACCTACACGAGCCTGGAAGCGCCTTTCGACGGCCGGGTAGTCGCAAAATACATTGAGGACTTTGAGGAGGTGGCAGCGCAGACACCTGTGCTGCGGATACTGGACGCCGAGCATATCGAAGTGGTCATCGATGTCCCCGAGCGATACATCGCCCTGATCCCGCACATCGAAGATATAACGGTGACATTCGACGCGTTGGGCGACGTGGTCCTGTCGGCAGAAATCAGTGAGATCGGATCAGAAGCTTCTGCAACGACCAGAACTTTTCCGGTAACTTTGATCATGCAACAACCAGAAAACTCGCTTGTACTTCCCGGAATGGCGGGGCGTGTCCGAGGCAAGCCAAAAGAAGGGCACGAACCTTTTGACGCGATAATGGTTCCCGCAAGCGCAATTTTTGTGCCCGAGGGGGAAACAGATCCCCATGTCTGGGTGTTTGACGCCTCTTCCGAGACCGTGAAAGCGCAGAAAGTTGCGCTTGGAACGCCACGATCACAGGGAGTCGCCGTAAGCGACGGTCTGGAATTTGGCGACGTTGTTGTGACCGCAGGAGCGAATTCTCTGAGAGAGGGACAGAAGGTTTCACTTCTTTCTGAGGAAACTGAGTAATGGGTCTCGCCGACTTCTCTATCCGCAACGCCAAATTCGTTTGGTTTACTGTCGTAATGCTGACGTTGGGTGGTATTTCAGCATTTTTCAGTCTCGGACAGTTGGAAGACCCCGAATTCACGATCAAAACGGCAGTCGTTACGACGCCCTATCCCGGTGCAAGCCCCGAGGAAGTGGAGCAGGAAGTCACCGAAAGGATTGAACTGAAGCTTCAGGAAATCAAGGAAATAGACTACATCTCGAGCGAAAGCCGCGCCGGATTATCTACTATCAAGGTTGAAATCCGTCCAAACTATTGGTCCGAGGAACTGCCTCAAATCTGGGATACTCTGCGTCGCAAAGTCAGAGATGTGGAAACTCAGTTGCCCCCGGGCGCTGGCCGACCAGCCATCAATGATGATTTTGGCGATGTATTCGGCTTGTTGTTGGCAATGACATCCGATGGATTTTCCGCGCAGGAACTTGATGGGTTCGCCGAAGACTTCAAAAGAGAGCTATCATTGATCGATGGTGTTGGACGTGTCGATCTATGGGGCGAGCGCGACAGGGTAATCTACTTGGAAACAAGGGAAGAAGCCTTGGCCGCGCTGGGTGTTTCGGCTCAGACCATCCTAAACACCTTGCAAACACAAAACGCAATCGTGGACGCAGGACGTGTCAACATTGGTGACTACCGTATGCGCATTGCGCCGAGCGGCACCTTTACCAGTCCAACCGACATTGCCGATCTGGTTGTAAGGCCCAGCGGTCTAGATCAGGCCCAAAGTGGCCAACGCAGGGGGCCAGAGCTGCTGCGGCTGGGTGAAATTGCAGAGGTTAAGGAGGGATATGCTGATCCACCAACGACAATGATGCGCTACAACGGTCTTCCGTCCATCGGACTAGCGATATCCTTTCAGTCCGGTGTCAACGTTGTCAGCGTCGGGCAGGCAGTGGATGCGAAAGTATCAGAGCTGATAGCAAATCTGCCAGTAGGTATTGAGATCGAGCGAGTTCATTGGCAGTCGGATGACGTGAACCTTGCGGTCAGTAGTTTTCTAGTAAGTTTAGGTCAGGCTGTCGCCATCGTGTTGGTAGTTCTAACCTTGGCAATGGGTCTTCGGATGGGGATTATCATCGGTAGCGGTCTCATCCTGACGATACTCACGACATTTATTCCACTGGCGATGCTGGGAATAGATCTGCAGCGTATGTCTTTGGGAGCATTAATTATTGCGCTGGGGATGATGGTGGACAACTCAATTGTTGTGGCGGACGGCGCAATGGTTCGGATGTCACAGGGGGTGGATCGTGCAAAAGCCGCGATCGACGCAGCCACTCGACCGGCTATGTCATTACTTGGGGCCACTTTCGTGGCAGTAATGGCCTTCTACCCGATATTTGCATCTGTTGAGAGTGCAGGGGAATACTGCCGAACCCTCTTTTCGGTTGTAGGTATAGCGCTTTTGGTCAGTTGGCTGTTGTCCATGACGGTAACGCCTTTGCAATGTGTCGCAATGCTGCCAGAGCCAAAGGGTGAAAGCAGCGAGAATTTCGATACCGGGCTTTATGCCGTGTATCGCCGGTTTCTGGCCGCCGCGATCAGAGTTCGTTACCTTACCATCGGAGTGGCCGTGGCCGCTCTGGTCGTTGCAGGTGTTGGGTTCGGCTCTGTGACGCAGTTGTTTTTCCCAACATCATCCATGACCAAGTATATGATTGACTATTATGCGCCAGAAGGAACCCGGATTGAAGCCGTCTCCGAAGCCATAACACGTATTGAAGAACAGGTTGGAATGGATGACCGCGTGACTGGCATTGCAAGCTTTATTGGCGCTGGTCCGCCACGTTTCTATCTGCCTGTCGACCCGGAAGGCGCAAACCCGTCCTACGCCCAAGTCATTGTGAATGTGGAAGATTACCGCGATATTCCCGAAATGAGCAAGAATGTCTCGCTTTGGATATCGGCCAATATGCCAGAGGCGACGTCGTTCACACGGCAGTTTGGTGTCGGTCCTAGTAATACATGGGCATTTGAGAACCGTATCATAGGTCCTGCAAGCGCTGACCCAGAGACCCTACGGGAACTGGGTGACAGGGCCGTTGCCATACTTGACCAAAACAAATGGACGAAAGTCGCCCGTACGGATTGGCGCAACCGTGTGCTGAAGACTGTTCCTGATTATGATCAGGACCGGGCTCGTTGGACGGGCATCACTTATGAAGACCTCGGAAACACAACAAAGCGGGCGTTTGACGGGCGTTCTGTTGGCCTCTATCGCGAGGGTGACGAATTACTGCCAATTATCGTTCGGCCCGGGGCTGAAGACGTTGCTGCGGTGGACAATTTCGAACTGCTGCAGCTGCAATCACCATTTTCTGTTGAGCCAGTGCCTTTAGCACAAGTTGTCAGCGGCGTGAATATTGAACCAGAGGACCCCACGATAAACCGCCGCGACCGTCGTCGCGTTCTGACCGTTCAAGCTAACCCAATCGACAGCGTCACTTTGCCAAGCTATCGCGCGGCTGTACTTGCCGACTTTGAAGCTTTGGAAGCAGATTTGCCGCCAGGCTACAGCATGGAGTGGGGCGGAGAGTACGAAGATACGGTTTCCGCACAGGCGTCTTTAATTCCGGGGATGGTTCCGGCATTCTCGATCATGGCGCTAATCGTTGTTGGACTATTCAACTCATACCGCAGGCCACTTGTTATTTTCCTGACTGTTCCCTTCGTAATTATTGGTATTGTCCCAAGCTTGCTCCTAACCAACACGCCATTTGGGTTTGTCGCGTTGCTCGGTGGCATGAGCTTGGCCGGAATGATGATTAAAAACGCAATCGTCCTTATCGATCAGATCAACGACAATTTGGCGGAAGGTCAGCTGGGTTATGACGCAGTAGTGAACGCAGGTGCTTCAAGGCTCCGACCCGTCGTACTGGCAGCGGCGACCACTGTTCTGGGTGTCATACCGCTACTTCCAGACGTTTTTTGGGTGGGTTTGGCGGTTACAATCATGGGCGGATTAACAGTTGGTACAATGCTCACTATGATATTGGTACCGGTTTTGTTCGCAACGCTAAACGGTATTAAGCCAACGACCACGGTCGTTTGATTTGGGATTCAATCCAATTTTGGATTGGTTTGATGTTTGAGGGATGCAATCAGACTGAAGGCTTGCGCAGCTGAAGTTGTTTTTGGGGGTATAAATTGGACAATACAGTGCTGTTCTTTTTGGTGGGCATTTTTGTCGTCGGTCTCTTGATGCTGGGATATTTTGCCAGGGGCAATGGTGCTTTGATGGTGATAGCAATCCTGATCGGTGTTTTGTTGGCAATGATAGCTTTCTTTGGGGGTTATTGGGGTGAAACTCCGAAGTAATGCTGGAGCGTTTTATGCTTGCGCTCGCGAAGCGTTTCAAACCAGACAATTAACGGTTTTTTTATTTTCAGAAGTGCGGACAAGCCGCCTTTGAGCATCAACGAAAGTTATGCAGGCAACGCTGCTATGAGGCCTCTACGGATTGCCAGAAAAACATTCTAAGCTCATGATAGAACCAACCAACAACAGTTAGAGAGATTGGCTGTGGAAGTACTAAGAACTCCTGAGGAGTGTTTCGACAACCTTCCTGGCTTTAGCTATTCACCAAACTATATCGACGACCTCCGAGGTTATGAGGGTTTGCGGGTTCATTATGTTGATGAACGGCCAAAAGACGCGATCAGAACCTTTCTGTGCCTGCCAGGGGAGCCGACATGGGCTTATCTATATCGGCGGATGATACCGGTTTTTGCGAGTTCTGGGGCTCGAGTAGTCGTTCCTGATTGGTTGGGCTTTGGCGGGTCAGACAAACCAGTTGATGATAGTGTTTACAGCTTCGACTTTCACCGAGAAATGATGCTCGAGTTCGTGGAAAGGTTGGACCTTCAGAACGTCACGCTTGTGGTGCAGGACTGGGGCGGCATTTTGGGGTTGACCCTTCCGATGGACCTGAACGGTCGAGTTTCCCGGTTGATCGTGATGAACACGGCAATCCCGGTTGGTGAACCTCTTGGCGATGGTTTCCAAGCGTGGAAAGAGTATGTGGCTAACCGTCCGAACTTGAATTGTGCGGCGTTGATGAAACGAGCCTGCCCACATTTAAGCGAGGCGGAAGCGCTGGCTTATGAGGCGCCTTTCCCTGACCAGCGATATAAGGCAGGCGTTCGAAGGTTTCCGCAGCTGGTAATGATCCAGCCGGGAATGGGAGGCATCGAAACGACAATGCGAGCTCGGCTCTTCTGGGCCGAAGTTTGGGAAGGTGAGAGCTTTATGGCCGTCGGTGCCAAAGACCCGGTTTTGGGCGTTCCGGTGATGAGTCAGCTGCAAAAGACAATCAGGGGATGTCCCGAACCGATGGTTTTAGCAGAGGCAGGCCATTTCGTGCAGGAATGGGGCGAACCAGTTGCCCTGGCGTCATTGAAGTTTTTTGGCGACATATCTTAAGCAACACTGTCGCGGAAACATTCGCCGATTACAGTCAAAGCGTTGGCGATTTGTCACACGGACAAAATTTAGCCGGAGCAAAAAACAATTCGCTGACTGACTTTGATGGCAACCGCTACATTCCTGTTTCACATGGGAAGGCTACCCGAAGACTCTCTGTGATGATCGAGCTGGCGCTGTCATTCCTGGTGTCAGGATGTTGAATTATATAGTTGATTACGACATCGCGCATTTGGTGATGAGGAAGCCTAGGAAACACGCAGCTTTCTTCAATTTGGGTGTCTGACGATCCTGAATCTCCCTCAGCATTCAGACTACCCAAGCCCCGTGGCATTATGGCTTTTGAAGGATTTAATGATTTCCCTTCGCGATACCCGACCATATACCCAATGCAATAACCTTTTTGCAGGGCATCTTCACTCGTGCAGATGTTCAGAAGTGTTCCTCCATCCATTCCGCCTTCTGTTTGCGAAACCATACTCGTTGCTAGTGTTGCAGCGAATAAAATTACATATCTGGCTTTCATTTGACGCCTCCTTCGTTTCGAGCATTCGCCAGAAGAAGTGGCAGAGCTTTTAGGTTTCAATTTTTGAAACCAAGCGTAGAATTCTTATCACAATCTGTGTTTTTCTGCGTTGATGCAGATCATGTAGACAATCTTTTTGACGCGACAATTTCGGTAAATTTCAATAGATGGTGACCTCTTTCCGGACGTCTACATTGAGCTCAATATGGCCGATTGATGTACGGTTTGGGTTATATCAGCAACGAACAACAGGCAAAGTTGTACGGCAGGATCTGGTTGGTTCTTGCGGGGGAAATGCGTGAACTGACTTTTGTTGATATTGAGAAAATTCCTTGGTCCAACGTCAGATTACAAAAAGGCGAGGCGCGTTATGGGTCGTTGCAATCTTATGACTTTGTCCGGCTATGGTTGTTTCGGCTTGATTTGCTGATGCGGCTGTCCGATAGGGCGTTATGTTTAAGAACCGAGCTATTCTTTTTATTCTTATAACTCTGGTTATCGACGCAATCGGCATTGGTATCGTGTTTCCAATCATGCCAGATTTGATGGACCGCGTTGGTGCTGGCGATACCGGGCAAGGGGCTTTTTGGGGCGGGCTGTTAATGACAGCTTATGCCGGCGCGCTGTTCCTGTGCGGGCCAATAGTAGGAAGTATATCGGATGCAGTTGGCCGCAGACCGATATTAATCGCGGCGCTTGTTATGCTTGCGTTGGATTACGTGATTATGGCTCTTGCAGAAACATTCTGGCTGCTTTTGCTTGGCCGGACTTTGGCCGGACTTGCAGGGGCAACCTACATTACCGCAACCGCTTACATTGCTGATATATCATCTCCGCAGGAGAAGGCGGCAAATTTCGGACTAATTGGGGCTGCCTTCGGGATCGGGTTTGTGCTTGGTCCCGCAATCGGTGGCGTCGCTGCTGAAATCAGTATCGCCGCCCCTTTCTGGATTGCCGCACTTCTTTCAGCGGGCAATGCTCTGTTTGGTGTTTTTGTTCTGCCCGAGAGCCTTGCGCCAGACAAACGTCGGCCTTTCGGCAAGCGCGATTTGAACCCATTTAAGTCCATTTTCGATGCTTTCCGGTTTCCCGGTCTTGCAGTCCCGCTGATTTGTATCTTTATTTTTGAATTTGCCAACATGGTTTACCCAACTCTTTGGGCATTCTGGACCCGAGAGGTATTCGACTGGCCTACACTTTACATCGGGCTGTCTCTGGCGGCATACGGCGTGCTATTGGCCTTCGTACAGGGGGTTCTAATGCCGATTTTCATACGGTGGATAGGGGATTACCGCACCCTGATGCTAGGTATGATTTCAGCTCTGATCGGAATGATCGGTTTTGGTTTCACCGCGTCAATTGCGGCCCTTGTAATATTTCTGCTGCTTGCAGCTTTGTCTGATCTTGTTCCTGCCCTCATGACTGCAATGGCGTCAAATCAAGCAGATGAAGATAGGCAAGGTGTTGTGCAGGGCGTCATTGCATCGCTGTCATCTGTTGCCGCGGTTTTGTCACCCCTTGCGATGACTGGAATCTTTCAGGCCTCAGTGGATTCCGAAGGCGTCTATCTGCCGGGTGCACCGTTCCTTTTTTCAGCCATTTTGGTGGTTGTAATGATGCCGTTGGTATTTCGGTTGCGGCGGTATGCTTCGGTTTGAGGCTTGGAAATGTCAGCACAGTCTTTTCACGGTTTGCTTTGATGCGTTTTTGCAAGCTGCAAAAATAAATTTGTCGCGCGGTCATCACAAGCAAATACAGCAGACCTGATAAACTGCTGGTTTCAGCGCAGCCAAAACTCAAAAAAAAGGGCAACACAAGTCGCCCTTTTTTGAAGACCTAAGACAGTCCTAGCCCGGCGTATACCAAATCGGAGATGTATATGCCCGCTCTGTGGTCGTCATCGGGACATAATCAGGCATCTCTACACCAAATCGTTTAGCTTCGTAGGCCGTCCAGCGAGGCGTCGGAATTTCGATCACCCGAGCATAGTAAAATGCCTGAAGACTTGGATCAAAGTCAGGGTCTTGCCAAACACCGATCAGCTCTGCAGCTCCGATTGTATTGGTCCAAGTTGCATTCTCGATGTCGACAGTGTTGCCAACATCAGGCAGCTTGCCATCGGCGTCGAGCGCGCGATCGCCGGACCACACGACGTTATAAATCTTTTCCTGAGTTGTCCCATCCGCATCAACCCAACCTTTTACAATCTGGATACGATCAAGGTTGCCGGATAGCGGATCTTTGAGTGCTGCCAGAAGAAAATTCGGAGCGCGCCCATGGGTGGCCGCCCCAAGATCTCCTCCCATTGGTACGCCCTTTTTGTATCCTGCGTCGGCGGGAAGGCGGAGGGTGGCATCCTCGGGTATGAAATCATAGCCACCGAAAAATCGAACCAACATACGCGAACCAGTGGTCGCGTACGTCTCTTTGCGTTGCATCGCGTCAAAGATCGCCGCCCGCGTGTTTTCAGTCGCCCAGACTGCGCCTAAACCTCCTGCAGCTTGTTTCCAGCCATATATGGACAGCTCCGGGTCAGGAGCTTCAATGACCAGATGCTCCCATCTGTTCGGCTCCGGCTCGACACCGGAGTGCTTTCCAAAGAAGTTGTCTTCCTGAGCGGTCGCCATGCCGGTGTGTGCGTCCGTCGCGCCCACCATGCCAAACTTGAAAGGGTTGACCCCGAGCTTCTGCTCGATAACCATGCCTCGCTTAAGAGCTTCCCGTGCGTACTCTCCTGCGAGCATTTCTGGAACTTTTAGTTCCGTGCCGTTCAGGTTCGCGGCATCCCATGTGTCAAAATCGGCGAACTCGTCGTCTGGGCTGAGGAACGGGTGTGCCTCTCCATCGCCTTTTATCTGCGTCGCCTCATAGAGCGGTTCGAAACGCGTTCGAAGATTTGCGATTTCTTCGGTCAATTCCGATCCGTCATACGCGTTGAACGAGAACATGCGACCGTTTGACAAATTCCCGTTATGCGCAATCGCGAGAACTTCGCCGCCGGTCCGTTCCTCGTATTCAGCAAGGAATGCCCAAAGGTCTTCTGGGTTCTTGCTGTCGTATTGTGAGAAAGGTCGTGTTTGGTTCGCCCGGAACCGTCCATCGCGGAACAACACGTTCCGGTGCAAGTTGTTGGCGCCCTCGGTTGTATATTCATAACCGATTATTGCGGAAAACACGCCGGGTTCGTTGTAGCTGTCCGCCAGTTCAGTATATTCCTCCCACGCGTGTTTTATGGCCTTTGGGTTGTCAATTGGAGGTTCGTCACCGGAGAGCGAAGCGACAATTTCCATAGCCGTATCAAAGGCCAATTGGGCATCACCCGACGTTAAGGCCTCGTACCAGATCTTGCCCTGTTCATTTGACAGTACTTCTGCGTCACCTGCCAGCAACTGTGGCATAAGCCCGTACATTTCAGCGTGGTCAGATACAACCAGCCAATCTAGGGGGCGCGACAGTTTCGCCCGTAATCCATGGGTTGTTGTTACTTCTTCCCCTCGCGCGAACCGAAAGGCCTGTTCCTGAGTGAGCCTTGTCATCGTGCCCGCGTCAACCGACACAGCTGTATGCAGATGGCTGTCGCCCCACAGCGGAATCTGCGGAAAATTGCGACCGGCATAGGGAGAAAATGCGTCAGGAGCCAAGACCACCTGGGTGTTCTCCTGCTCGGTCTGAAATTCCTGTGCCGTAACAGGCCCGACGGAGAATGCGACCAGCCCTGTCGTCAGATATACTGCTGCTCTTAAAGAATTTCGCCAACCTTTAAGCGATGTTTTGTGCATAAGATTTCCCCCCAAAAAAAGTATTTGCTACTGCACCAACAGTGCCACCTAATTTCAGAAGAGTATCACAAGTATAGAAAGTGGAATACTTAAGATAAATACGCGATTCAGGCTGTCTTGGTGAATTGCCAGTGATCAGCAGTTCATTCTAACAAAGACCGAAATTGGGGAAAAATTTAACACAAATATTTCAATGCCATGATATTAGTTGAATGGAATGTATAGTTGGCGGCGCTGCCTGCCGGATTCGTTATGCTGCAGAATTGGGAGGTTCTTATGCTTCGAAATTACGCGTGTTTGGTTGCTATGGTTTTTGGCCCGGCGAGTGTTCTTGCCGACGCTGTTCCCAGTAAAGAAGCGGCAGAAGGTACCTTTGCCGAGCGGCCATTTTCTCCTTATGCCAATCGAACTTTTCCAGAGCGTCCGCTTTGGGGTGACACGCATTTGCACACCGGTCTTTCGCTGGATGCCGGAGCTTTTGGCAACACGCTACTACCAGACGAAGCATGGCGTTTCGCCAAAGGGGAGCAGGTTATTTCATCGACTGGGCAACCCGTAAGGTTGGCACGGCCGCTTGATTGGATGGTTCTGACAGATCATACGGACTTGATGGGATTTGCGCCCGATCTTCAGGCTGGCAAACCTGGCGTCATTTCAGACCCGAAAGGTTTAGAATGGTACGAGGGATACAAAGCAGGCGGTGAAGAAGCTGGGAAAACAGCTTTCGACATAATCACAAACTTTTCTCAGATGACCTTGCCCGAGATTTTGTTGGAGTCATACAGCCCAGGAGCGGACGCTTTTGCGTTTACTTGGGAACATATTGTATTGGCCGCAGAGCGGCACAATGACCCCGGTAATTTTACGGCGTTCATAGGCTTTGAATGGACGTCGGTGCCGAAAGGTTTCAACCTACACAGAAACGTCATGCTTCGCGACGGACCGATCCGCGCCTTGCAAGTCGTCCCGCCGGTCACACAACCTCCGTACGGAGATACCGACCCAAAGGCGCTCTATGCGTGGTTGGAGGAGTATGAGGCCAAAACCGGTGGCCGGGCGGTTGCCTTTGCCCATAACGGCAACCTGTCCAACGGTTGGATGTTCCCTACGGAGGATACCTATCACGGCGGCAAGGTCGACGAGGAATACGTACAGAACCGCGCAAGATGGGAGCCTCACTACGAGGTAACGCAAATTAAGGGAGACGGAGAGGCACACCCGTACCTTAGCCCTGATGACCCGTTTGCCGATTATGAAAATTGGGATGTCGGAAACCTCGATATCACTGAGTTGAAAACCGAAGACATGCTGGCCGGCGAATATGCCCGTGAAGCATTGAAGCGTGGCCTTATGCTTGAAGAAAAATTTGGGGTGAACCCTTATAAATTCGGGATGGGTGGCGCGACCGACAGCCATACTTCCTTGGCTACCGCAGAAGAAGATAACTTCTATGGAAAATCTGTAAGCGTTGAACCTTCACCCACAAGGATTCAGCATCCGTTTATTGCCAATGATCTTGGGGAGATACCAGGAGACCTGCTTGTCGCCTCAGGTTACACGGCAGTATGGGCCACCGAGAACACACGCTCGGCCATATTCGATGCTTTCAAGCGTCGGGAAACCTATGCCACGACTGGCCCAAGAATTGGCCTGCGCTTTTTTGGTGGTTGGGAATTTGATGAAGGCGACCTAGAGACCCGCTTCCTGGCAGACGTTGGCTATACCAAGGGCGTGCCAATGGGCAGCGACCTGCGCCCGCGTGAAGGTGACGGCGCGCCAAAGTTCCTGATTGGTGCCTTGCGCGATCCTATCGGTGCAAATCTGGATCGGGTGCAGGTCGTCAAAGGATGGTTGGATGCCGAAGGTGAGTTACAAGAAAAGGTGTATAATGTCGCATGGTCGGACGACCGTCCTTTGGATTCCGAAGGTAACCTGCCCGATGTCGGCAACACTGTGGATATAGAAACTGCCAGTTGGAGCAATACAATAGGCGCCTCAGAACTTATTACTGTATGGACTGACCCAGAATTCGATCCTGCTGAGCGTGCCTTCTACTATGCACGGGCCTTGGAAATTCCGACGCCTCGTTGGGTCCTTTATGACAAACTCCGGTTTGGGATTGACCTGCCCGAAGACGCGCTGCTAACGCATCAGGAAAGGGCATACTCCTCTCCGATCTGGTACACCCCCAGCGAGTGAATGGATAATTGTGAATGTTGTAATCACGGGATGAACGATTTCGTCCCGCGATTTCTTTTGCCAAGTCGGAGAAAATGTAAAATTGCGTTAGTCGTTTGACATGTCGAACAGCTCGCATCAACGTTCGGGCGTCGAATTATCGACTAGCTGGGGATATTCATGCGTGTAATTAAAGAGCCTTTATTCCATTTCATTCTTATTGGCATTGCCATCTTTGGTTGGTTTAACTGGGTATCGCCTCAAAGTGAGGGCGATGATAATGGTGAGAAGATCGCAATCAATGAAGTCGATGTGGACTTATTGAGCACTCGGTTTGAAGCCAGTTGGAAGCGAGCACCAAGCGAAGCTGAACTAGAAGCACTGATCGATGCTTTGGTTCGAGAAGAAGTATTGGTCCGAGAAGCGCGCAAGCTTGGCCTGGACAAGGGCGATCAAGTGATCCGGGCAAGGCTTGCTCAAAAGATGGAGTTTCTGACCACGGCCATAGCCTCGTCGGTGGATCCGGACGAGGCCGAGTTGCAAGCTTATCTGGAAGATAATGCCGAGCGTTTCATGACGCCATCTCTTGTCGCCTTTGATCAGGTTTTTCTAGGAGAAACCGCTGAACCCAGCGAGGTGGCAGAGGTACTGTCTGCACTGAATTCTGGGGAAGACTGGTCACAACTTGGAGTTCCGTCGCTGTTGCTCCAAACGATGCCTCTATCCGCGTTAAGTGTTGTAGACTCGGCATTTGGCCGCGGGTTCTCGGGAAACCTGACAGACTTGGAAATGTCGATTTGGTCTGGTCCGATACAATCAGGTTACGGACAGCATCTTGTTCGAGTCACAGGCATTCAGGCCGGAGGCTTACCGTCGCTGGATGACATTCGTGAAGCAGTATTGTCGGAGTGGCGCCGTGAAACCGGTGACGATTTGGCACAAGCGCAGTATGAAATTCTGGCTGCTCAGTACGAAATCCAGACGCCCACTGGCGAAGGTGATGATCAGTGAGGTTTGTACTGGGTTTTCTTCTTGCGTTGTTGTTTTTCTGGACTCCGCAAACGGTACGCTCCCATGCGCTTGATCCAGGGTATTTGGATCTCCAACAATTGGCAGAGGGCACCTGGCAGGTCCTGTGGCGTGTTCCAGACGTTAATGGCAGGCCAATGGAAATCGGCGTTGTTTTGCCCAATCAGTGCGCTCCTGCACGCGGCCCGCAACCTGCGTCAGACAGTGTTGCATGGGTGTCCAGGTGGGTCGCTGAATGCGAAACTGAGATTGCTGGACAAACGGTGGCCATAGAAGGCTTGGAGAAGCAGCGAAACGATGTGCTTTTGCGTATCCAACCATTGGAATCCGAACCAGTCACACTGCGTTTTACTCCCGAAATGACGGTTCTGACAGTTCCTGAACGTCCTTCGATCTGGTCGGTCTTCACCAGTTATTTTCAACTGGGTTTCGAGCATATCTTGGAAGGTTGGGACCATTTATTGTTTGTATTTGCCTTATTCATACTTGTCCGAGATCCTTGGCGGCTTGTGGGCGCGATCACAGCGTTCACAATTGCCCACTCGATAACTCTGGCCCTTGCGACCCTCGGGGTTTTAAAAGTTCCAGCCGCCCCGGTGGAAGCTGTTATAGCCTTGTCGATTGTATTTTTGGCTCTGGAAATACTGAGGCATAAGGAAGGTCAAATCAGGTTGTCCGAGCAGTATCCCTGGATAGTTTGCTTTTGCTTCGGACTTCTGCACGGGCTTGGATTTGCCGGCGCGTTAAGTGAAATCGGACTACCTTCGCAAGACATTCCTGCCGCGCTGTTTGCGTTCAATGTAGGTGTCGAGGCTGGCCAGCTCGCCTTTATTGCTGCAGTTTCGTCAGCGCTCGCGGTATGGCGACTAATCGCGCCCTCCGGATTCCCAAGAATCTATGCCAATGCCACCCCAGTGATCGGCTATGCGATTGGTTGCGTATCTGTTTTCTGGCTTGTCGAACGTGTCAACGGATTTTAGCGTAATAACTGAATTATTGCATGATCCGTCAGTTCAATAACCGCTGTTTCTCCAAACACTACAAGTCTTTACCTCTTAACGGAAAAACCTTATCGGGTGTTAGGCATTGACCTAAGATATACTTTACCAACTCGCCAATCTGGGGGGCTTCTGATTTTCGAGGACCTGCGATATTCAAAACCGACACGGGCGTGGACAACAACCAACTTCGTATAGCCCGCGCACATTTCTCCACGCCATCTCTGACATCAACTACCAAGTGCGACTTTCCCAACTCTCGTGCGAAAACGATAGTTTTATCAGTTCCTGGACTGGTTGATCCATCTATGAATACAAGGGTTGCGTCACTGGTTGCCACATTTAGCCGGGTCCTTTCGATCACATCGTCTGTATCCGTCTCCTTCAGCCCGGGGATGTAGTCGGGAATTTTTCCAGCCTCATTTGTCCGGCCATTTGGAACCCAGCCTTCGCACGGAATTGAGTGCTCAACGGCGAATTCCAACGCGGACATGTCAACACCGGTTTGTCCACCAGACACGATTTTCACAGGGGATCACCCAAAACCAAATGCGGTACGAATAGTTACAGTAAATTTAATCGTTCGCACGCCCGAGAGCAAACGCTAGAACCAGATCGCGGTATGTAAAAGTAATCCCGGTTTTCCAACGCTTAACTGTAGATTGGAAGCAGGTCACCCTCGGCGAGCTGAAACCCGCCCGCGGCGACTTCGCGCCACGAGCGGGAAAAGATTAGGCGAATGCGACTCCATTTTCATTCATTGGCAGTTCGGACACGCGCAAATCCAGCTGAGCGATGGCATTGGCCAGCGCCGGGGCAGAAGGCGGTGTACCCGGTTCACCGATACCCGTCGGGGCCTCTGTTGACGAGATGATATGCGTTTCGATCGACTTGATGTCTGAAATGCGAAGCGGTTCGTAGTCAGGAAAATTAGACTGCTCAACCGAGCCTTGGTCCAAGGTTATCTGATCGCGCATTGCATGTCCGATGCCATAGCCAATGCCACCCTCGACCTGGGCTTTGATCACGTCCGGGTTGACTGCAATACCGCAATCAACCGCGGCAGTTACTTTTTCAATCTGAATTCCATCGTCCAGATTGCCGGATATTTCGACGACTTCGGCCACGTAGGAACCGAATGACTTATGAATAGCTATGCCTTGGACATTGCCATCGGCGAGCTTACCCCAATTTCCTTTCTCGGCCGCAAGTCTTAGCACCGCGGCTTTGCGTTGCTGATCCTTTCCGCCCGCAAGATAGCCCAATCGGAATACCACAGGATCAATGCCAGCGGCTTTGGCTGCCATATCCATCATAACCTCCATTACATATCCGGTGTGTGTATGCCCGACCGAGCGCCACCAAAGAACCGAGGTGGCTTTTTCCGTATCCGTCAGGCCGATTGCCATACTGGGAATGATATAAGGATTTTCCGTTACTCCCTCGACAGTCGAATGGTCGACTCCGTCCCGAACGGCGAACGCCTCGAACGCGGTACCTTTCATGATGGATTGACCTGCAACTTGGTGCTCCCAGCCGACAATTTTTCCGTCAGCGTCCATTCCGACGCGGACTTTGTGACCGACGGCGGGTCGGTAATACCCGCCTCGGATGTCGTCTTCGCGGTCCCAGACCAGTTTAACTGGGCGCGACCGGTCCGTCATTGAAAAGGCCAAAGCCGCCTCGACTTGGTAATCGGCGTCCGGAGTTGCACGACGCCCGAAAGAGCCGCCAGCCAGCATAGTCTTGATATGAATCTTTTCAGCTGGAAGGCCGAAAATCTGCTGGTATGCCATGTGTGGACCGGTTGGCATCTGTGCGCCGTCATGCAAAACGATGTCGCCATCAGCAGTTTGCTCGATCGTGCAATTTATTGGTTCCATCGGGGCGTGGGCCAACAACGGAAAATAGAATGTCTTTTCAACGATGGTCGCAGCCCCTTCAACTGCTGCTGTGACAGCGGATTGATCGGCTTTGTTCACGTTGTAAACAGGTGCATTGTCCAACGCAGCCAAGATCTCATCCCGGATTTCTTGCGAGGACCGTGTCTCCGCCGCAGACATGTCCCAGTCAACATTCAGCGCTTCGCGGGCTTGCATCGCAGCCCATGTATTTTCTGCGTACACGGCAACACCATGCTTCGTAGGTAGAGTTTGGGCCATAATGAAACCCTTAACGTCCCTTGAACCGGTGTCATCGAAGCCAATGACTTTTCCACCTTGCTGTGGCGTACGTTTGACCATGACAACCATCTGATTGTCCAGTTGCACGTCCATGGCGAATTTCGCTGTGCCGTTTACCTTGATCGGGCTGTCTTTTCGGCGTGTCGCCTCGTTGCCAATAATTTTCCATTCGGACGGATCGCGCAGACGTGGGCTTTCCGATGGTGCCAGAGCGCTTGCGGCGGCCACAAATTCTCCTAACGGCGCTGAGTTGGACGACCCGCTGATCACTCCGCCCTGAATATCCAGTGCCGTGGTTTCGACGCCCCAAGCTTCCGCTGCGGCTCTGATCAATACTTCGCGTGCCCCGGCGCCAGCTGTTCGGTATTGTACCCAAGAGTTTGAAATGGCCGTAGAGCCGCCAGTTCCCTGAAATGGTCCAAAAAGTGTATTGTTGTAGACGTTGGGATCTGAAGGTGCGAACTCGTAATCGATCTGATCCATTCTGACCCCCAGCTCTTCGGCGATCAATGAGGTAAGACCTGTAGCTGGTCCCTGACCTTTTTCGAAGTGTTTGACAATCGCAACGACGTTGCCGTTGCTGTCGATCTTTACGAAAGGATTCAACATCGCATCGGCCGAGCTAGACGCGGCCATTGTACCATTTGCGCTTGTTCCGACATACAGAACAGCACCTGCGGCGGCGGCTGTTTGTAGGAAACCACGGCGGGAAAGTTTGACGGTCATAGTTGTTAGGCCTCCAGAATTTCGGATGCGCGCAAAACCCCGGCGCGGATTCGTTGGTAAGTCGCGCACCGGCAGGCATTGCCATACATGTACTCATCGACTTCTTCTGCCGTGGGCTTGGCGTTTTCGCGCAGCAGCCCAACTGCGTTCATGATCTGACCTGACTGGCAATATCCACATTGAACCACATCCAGTTCTATCCATGCCTGTTGAACTGCGGCCCCGATTTTGTCCTGATCCATTACCTCGATCGTCGTGATTTCCGCGTCTTCAACGTCTTCAATGTAGGTCTGGCACGAACGCACGGGCTCGCCATTCAAGTGAACAGTGCAAGCGCCACATGATGCGACGCCACATCCGAATTTGGTTCCCGTCAATTTTAACTCGTCCCGGATAACCCACAGCAGTGGTGTGCCGGGCTCCGCCTCGACGGAATGTGATTGACCATTTAATTTAAGCGTTAATGCCATGGCTTTTGGGGCCTCCCTATTGGCTGTTGCTTATTCAAACTTCTCGAATTTAGCGAAGGTATCTGCATAATCCGGATGCCATCGGGACAGGGCAGGGCGGTTTTCGATAATGTCACCCAATGCCCAGGTTACCCGGCGCTTGTCGCGTTCAGGCGGCACGTCATTGTCAGGGCAGAGGATATAAAAATCCCCTTTCGATATGCGCGTAATCAGGTGGTCGACAGTTTGTTCCGATGTCCAAGCGGCAGCGGGTTTGTCGGGGATATGGCGCGCAATCATTCCGGTATATGTAAAGCCCGGAACGAAGAGATGGGCCGAGATTGGTGCTTTTTCCTGACGTAGATCGTGCGCAAGCATCTCGGTCAGAACTTTGACACCTGCTTTTGAAACATTGTAGGCGGGGTTGCCTGGTGGGGTGGTGATCCCCTGTTTTGAGCCGGTGTTGATGACAACGGCGGGGCGATCTGCGGCGATCATGCGCGGTAAAAAGGCTTGAACACCGTTGATCACCCCAAAAAGGTTCACTTCAATGATGTCGCGCCAGGCGTCAGGCTTTTCCCAACTGCCGCTGGGACGTGCTATCCCAGCATTGTTCATAAGCACGGCCACTTCACCGGCCGCGAATGTTGCATCGGCCAGGGCCTGCACCGCCTCGGCATCGCTTACATCGGTAGGAACAGTAAAAACCTGAGCGTTGTTTTGCAGATGGCCACGAACTTGCTCCTGTGCCTGATCCAAAGTCTCACCTGGCAAGTCGGCTAGCATGACACTGAGCCCCGCTTGGGCAAAGCGTTCAGCAGCGGCAAGTCCGACACCGCTTGCTCCACCTGTTACAACTGCAATGCCGCCTTGTTCTATCGATTCAAAATACATTTCCGTGCCTCCCGATCTGAATCTAGAGCCCCAGATTTTGCTTCAAGGCTCCGATAAAAGTCGCGTCGTCCTGAGTTTTTCGAGTGTCCAGCAATTCCTCTGCGTCCTGTCCAGCGCGGTATCGCAGTTGAGAACTGCCGTCAGTCACGGCGTCCCAGATAACCTCTGCCACGACAATGGGTTCAGATGCGGATTGTGCTTGAGACCAAGCACCGAACAGCGCTTGTACAACAGGTTGATATTCCGTCATGGTCTCGTCGTTCACCATATCGAACGAACGGCCGCCGAAATCAGTTTTGATCATTCCGGGTTCGACGATCTTGACCTTTATTCCCGCAGCTTCGAGTTCGAAATGCAGCGCCTCTGAAATTCCTTCGACGGCGAATTTTGTTCCATGGTAAAGCGTTCCCAGCGGAAAAGTCATCTGTCCGCCAATCGAGGAAATATTAACGATCGTCCCAGTGCCCTGCCGACGCATATGCGGCAAAACTGCCTTGGTCGTTTCTAAAAGGCCGATCACATTTGTGTCGAATTGTCGGCGAATGCGGTCCATGGGAAACGCTTCCAACGGACCATATGCGCCGTAACCTGCATTATTGAGTAAAACGTCAATTTTTTCGAAAGCTTCAAGGCCCGCAGATACAGCGGATTGAATCGAAACTGGATCTGTTACATCCAAGCGGGTCACCATAACGTTATTCATGCCAACCAAGTCTTGCTCTTTTTCAGGGCTGCGCATTGTGGCAATCACGTTCCAGCCTTTTGAGGCGAACAACCTTGCTGTCTCTTTTCCGATGCCTGAAGAAGCACCTGTGATCATTATTGTCTGCGACATGAGATAAATCCTGATTGAGCTATGAAACAAAACTAGTGTCATTGCCCACAAGGTCGCTGCCTTATCCTCCAAATGATCTGCCTAATTCTCCGACCATTTGGTGTTTGCTGTTCACGAAACGCCTATTGCGCCTATATTTCTAAGGAACAGGAGGCCTGCCATGGTATCGAAAAATCTGGTCTACGATGTTTTTAACCTTGTGAAAGCCAAGGGTGCGCTGGGCGTAGGCTGTGAAACTGGCGTGGACGGCTTTTACGCCTTTGGCAGCCTTGAGACTACGGAATGTGCTGCCGGTTTTTATGAACCGATTATGTGCTTGGTCCTGCAAGGCGCTAAAGAGGCCTACATCGGTGGACGCGTCGTGCGATATGCCGCAGGCGATACTTTGATTGTCAGCCACGCGGTGCCTGTCGACGCAGCAATAATTCAAGCCAGCCCTGACGAGCCTTATACAGCGCTTGCACTGAAATTGGATTTGGCGCTGGCGCGCAGTCTTTACGACGAGATTGGAGAAGTCATTGAGAACGAAAGCGACGCTCGTACGCTGGATGCAGACGTTTCGGAAGAAGCTGTAGTGGATGCCGTTGCACGACTGTTCCGCTTGGCTCAGGATCCAGTCGAGGCACGGGCGTTGGCACCATTGGTTCTGAAAGAGATTCACTTTCGTCTGTTGCGGGCACGTCATGGAGCGATGCTGCGAAAACTTTTGCGGCATGAAAGCCCGGCGAGCAGGATTTCGAAAACCATCGCGTTCATTCGTGACAATTACAAAGCCACCATCCCGGTGGCTGACTTGGCAGCCGAGTCAGGTATGAGCCTGTCCGCGTTTCATGAACACTTCAAAAGCGTCACGTCGACATCCCCGCTTCAATACCAAAAAGAACTTAGATTGCTTGAAGCACGCCGTCTGCTTTTGTCTGGACATGTATCGGTCGCATCCGCTGCATACGACGTTGGATACGAAAGCCCCACTCAATTCAGCAGAGAGTTTTCTCGCAAATTTGGATTGTCTCCCAGCGAGCAAAAATCAGGAGCGACCCTGCTGGCTGGATAAAACCGAGTTTGGCAGCGACCTTGTCGTGTCTAAACGCAAATGGCTACAGATCGCTTTAGCGTTGAACGATATTGAAAAATCCGGCAACCGTGCTTTCCATCGCGCGGTATGTCGCATGTATGACATCTTAAACTGCTGCTCTGGTTACAAATATGTTTGATATGCAGGCATATGGAGAGTTCGGGTATCATGTCTGATAAGAAACCTAAATTTGCCACTTTTTTCAGGTGCCGGCCCCGCGGTTTGGTAGTCTGCAATGATCGTGCAAACAAGTTTTCGAACCACATTAAGACTTGCTCCGGCGCAATCCTGCGTCGCACACATATTACCGGAGTCAATTCATGACCCATGTTTTGACCTTGAATGCGGGGTCCTCGTCGCTGAAATTCGGCTTGTTTGCTTTAGGGGCAAGTGATCCTTCAGCAGTCAGTACCGGGTTGGTGGAAGAGATTGGAAGCGATTGCGCGCGCATTCATGCGAGTTCTGGCGACGGTGAAGTAATTGCGGACAATCGGCCAGAGCCGATTCAGGATGACGCAGTGGCCCTTGATCGGGTGCTTGCGCTATTAGGCCATCATTACCCAGATGTGCGAATCTCGGCAGTAGGTCACCGAATTGTACACGGCGGCCAAGATATAGTTTCACCACAGCCGTTGAGCGAGGAGGTATTAAAGAAGCTTGAACGGTTATCACCGCTTGCACCTTTGCACCAACCGCAAAACTTGTTGGTTGCACGGATTGCGATGGCGCGGTTTCCGAAGGCGCTGCAAATAGCATGTTTTGACACCGCATTTCATCGTCATCACCCTTGGGTAAATGATGTCTTTGCCTTACCAAGAGAATACTACGACAAAGGCGTGCGCCGGTACGGTTTTCACGGGCTGAGTTATGAATACATCTCTGACCATCTACGAAGAACTGCACCATTATTTCATGCTGGCCGGGTCATCGTAGCGCATCTGGGAAACGGCGCGTCAATGTGTGCAATGGTCAGTGGCAGATCCGTTGGGTCGACGATGGGATTTTCGGCCCTTGATGGGCTGCCAATGGGTACACGTTGCGGACAGCTTGATCCAGGAGTCTTACTTTACCTGATGGAACAAGAGGGTATGAGCGCCAGCGAAATAGCGGACCTACTTTATAAACATTCGGGTCTGTTGGGTTTGTCCGGCCTGTCCCACGATATGCGCACACTTGAAAAGGCCGACACCCCTGAAACCCGACAAGCAATTAGTTATTTCACCTTTCGTATTCGCCGCGAGTTAGGCGCATTGGCAGCGGTTCTTGGCGGATTGGATACTGTGATATTTACGGGTGGAATTGGCGAAAACTCTCGTCTTATCCGAGACCGGGTATGCGGTGACATGGGGTGGCTGGGCATCGAGCTGGATCACGATGCGAATGCCGACAACAACCGCATCATCTCGACCGATTTGTCGCGGGTTTCGGTCATGGTTATCCCAACCAACGAGGAGCTAGTCATTGCCCGCGCAGCGGCACTGCATCTGGCATCGGAAGCTACTAAGGTTCATGACAGATCGTAGGGCTAAGCGACCTGATGAAGCCTAATTCATGACAGCCTCTTTCTCTGCGCGTCTCTGATCAAGGCTGCGAGACGATAGAAACCGTGCGCCATCTTGGTATAGGGCGTCAACAGAAAGAAGGTCAGGACAGATCCCAGATGGATGGCCAGCAATGCGGGCATAAAAGAGGTCGAACCAAGAGCATAAAGGACAAGTCCGCTCAAACCTACAAACCCAAGTAGCAGGATAAAACCGAATTCGCCTCCCCACGCCGAAGGGTCGCCCAGTTCGCGGTCGGACTTTTGCTTCAGAAACGCCATCGCCCCACAACCCACGGTCAGCAATAACCCACCGGAAATCCCGAATAATTTAGGCAATGACCAGAACCCATAGGGTGCGTGCATTCCCAAACCGTAATGCATAATTGTCGCCGCCGAAGTCGACGCAAAACACAACAGGAAACCGTACATGATGGATTGGTGAATGTGACGACGCGCCTGGCTAAATCGGTCTTCGTCCTCGAAATTGCAGCCGTCACCATGACCAGCGGCGAGATCTTGCATCTGACCAACGCGTTTCAAAGCAGCCGTCACGTCAGAAAATTGGATGGGTTTTCCACTGACCTCGGTCCAATACCGCTTAAGGCTTAGGCCAACGCTGATCAATGGAAGAAGGAATGCAGGAGCAAAAATCGCCACCATCGCGTTATGGGAAAGAACGGCATAAAAGCCGTCCCCACCGCTAGATCCAATTGCACGAGCTGCCCAGAACAAAAGGGCAAATCCGACTACTAGCGCCAGCGCGATGGCCCCTCCATCAGTGTGAAAACGACGCGCCAGTGGTTGCGGCCAAGCAAAACTTTCCCAACTGTCGCGTCGCACCTCAGCAAGTGCTTTTGGCAAGTTCAGATCGAATTCATGCGGGGCGGTATACTGACACGCATAATAACAGCCCCGGCAGTTGTGACAAAGATTTGCAAGCTGAGTTATGTCGCCAATCGAAAATGCCCGTTCCGAATGAAGGGACGGAAATACCGAGCAATAACCCTCGCAATAGCGGCACGCATTGCAGATTTCAGCCTGACGGCGGGCTTCTTGAATTAATTCAGTTTGCATAAGCAGCGGCCTCACGTCCTGCAATCCGTCCAAAAACGGTTCCAATTGTCATCCCGAACCCTGCAAGATACCCTTGGCCTAAGATCGATCCCGCCATGGTTTCTCCGGCCGCCCATAGGTTTTGGATTTTTCCCGAGGATGTCGAACACTGTGCGTTGTCGTTCACTTTCAACCCCAAATAGGTGAAAGTTACGCCTGTACGTAAGGTATAACCGTAGTAAGGCGGCTTGGAGATCGGTCTCGCCCAGTTGGTTTTGGGCGGCGTCAGGCCAGAGGTACTGACACCGTCCAATTCGGTTGGATGAAACCCGCTTGTATCGCCGCAGGAGGCATTGAATTCGGTGACTGTCGCGATCAGCTTGTCGGCCGGCAGACCCATCAAGTTTGCTAGGTCTTCAAGCGAATCCGCCTTCAATGGTGGAAAGACTGACGGCATGAACAAGTCCAGCGATTTTGCGTCGATGATCACGTATCCCACCTGGTCTGGTTGGGCCGCCACCAGCCGACCCCATATGGCATAACGTTTGGGCCAGACATCCTCGCCTTCGTCGTAGAATCTTTCGGCATTCTTGTTCACGACGATTGAAAACGGCACACAGTCCAAACGCGTGACGATGCCACCGTCGAACTTTGGCGCGCGGCCGTCGATTGCAACGGCATGGCATTGTGTGGGATCTCCTACGCTTTCGACGCCTTGATCCAGCAGGTCGGCCAACACTACACCTCGGTTATAAGGCGTCCCCCGGATCAAAAAATTCTTTGCAGGCTCACCCCACGCCCGGGTTAACCAGTCAGTGTCGGCCTGAAACCCGCCTGAGGCAACGATTACTGCCTTTGGTGCGATCCGGTGGGATTGTCCTTTGTAAGTGTAGCCCACCCATTCAACTCGATCATCGTTCAGTTCCAAATGCGTGACGGCGGCTTCATACAGCACCTCGACGCCCAATCTCTCAGCCGTTCGGTAATATGCGTTAACCAGTGATTTCCCACCGCCCATGAAAAAGGCATTGGTTCGCGCCAATGACAGAGTGCCGGACAGCGACGGCTGGAAACGCACCCCATGTTGTTCCATCCAAGGCAGGCATTCCTCAGAGGAGCGGATTGCCATTCGTGCCAGATTTTCGTCGGTTTTACCGCCAGTAACCTTCATAAGATCGGACAAGTGTTCTTCTTCGCTGTATTCTTCGATCAGTGGTCCCAAAGGTCCGGTATGCTTGCAACGAAAGTTTCTGGTGTGCCGGGAGTTTCCTCCGCGATAGGGTTTGGGCGCGGTTTCGAGTATCAGAACCTTAGCGCCTGCTTCAGCCGCTGTAATGGCAGCGCAAAGCGCTGCGTTGCCGCCCCCTATGACCGCGATGTCGTGTGTCGCCGTTTGATTGGCCGCATCCGTTGTTTTCATCAATCTTGTTCCGCGTTGCGATTGCGTTTTTGCAAAGCGCGAATCCTGATACGCTGTGCTGTCTGGATGTGGGCGCGCATTTCCGCCTCGGCTGCCGCGCCGTCCCGTTCCAACAGTGCTGACATTACCCGCCGATGTTCGGTTACAGCTTCTTCGGCGCGTTCGCTGTCCAGCAGTTGCGAGGGCCCAAGGATCAACAGCGCTTTTTGTAAGGACAGCATTGACTTGGACAAGAACCGGTTTTTGGCTGCATCCAGAAGTGTATCGTGGAAAACTCGGTTGATACGAGTGGCTTCCGGACCTGTTCCTGCCTGGGCCAATTGTTCGTTCAAATGCGCAAGCTCGCTCATCTCAACTTCTGACGCTGCCCGGGCAGCGAGCCGTGCAGCGGTACCTTCAAGCACCGCGCGCATTTCATACAATTCCATTACTTCGGCATATTCGAGCTTGCGGACCGTCGCGCCCAGCCTTGGAATGTGGGAAACGAGCCCATCTGCCTCAAGATTTCGGATCGCTTCGCGAACGGGGGTCCTGCTCACGCCTATCCGATTGGATAGTTCAACTTCTCGCAATCGGTCACCCGGCAGAAGAGCGCCGTTTCGAATCTCATCCAGTAACCGCTGATAGGCGGAACTGCCCTGCGGGCCTGAGGAAAGCGAGTCGTCTTGATTGGTCACCGATAATAATCCTCTATGCATCCGGTTGCATACATTTGTATTCAAAATTTGTCAACAAGCCCAAACCTGTTGGTTTTCGGGGGGTATTCAAAGGCGAGATTGACCAACTCAAAAGCCGCGAACTTACGGTAGTTACGGGCTTTCGCTACAGTAGATTTGCCGGGAGGCAACTTCCTTGACCGGGGTCACCTGAGCGCCGGGGTCGACATCAGTCCAGAAATACGGGCACGTGTTTTGGTCTCAAACCAAGCGCCTCGGCCACGCGCCGTTTCAGGCTGCGCTGCGGCGCGATATCTTGGTTCATATCGAACACGAGACCGTTCAATTCGGGGTTTCGCAGCAAGGCGAGTTCAACTCCCCAGACTGCAGCCTGCTTGGGGTCAAGGCCCTCGGGTCTGCCCATTTTTGTATCGAGCATTCCCGGGACCCAGTCATTTATTATTATGTTTGGAAATCGCTTACCGACGTCTGCGACCAATGCGGCAGAAAACAACCTGAGTGCACCTTTCGAAACGCTGTAACCGGTACTTCCCGGCAAAGGGGCCTGATCAGCAAAGCTGCCGACGTTTATAATTCTGCCCTGGCCATTTCTGATCATGCGCTGCAAGGCAAGATGAGAATATGAAACGGCACCGCCAAAATTCGTCTTTATTTCCCTCTCAAAAAAATCCAGCGACGCAGTCGCAAAATCATAGCGATCATAGACACTTGCGTTGTTGATTAGGATTAGATGGCTGAATTCAAGTTGATCTAGTTGATGAAACACGCGTTCTGCCGCAACGTGGTCCGACACGTCTGCAGCAATGGAGATAATATTTTCTGGGTGCTTACATGTTTCTTTAGTGCCAAGAATCGAGTCATTGAGTCTTGCTACACCGACAGCACGAATGCCACGCTCGGCAAACTGGTGACACAGCGCGCGCCCAAGGCCCGAGCCGGCTCCTGTCACAATCGCAAGCGTATCATCAAATTTTGCGGCCATTCGGTCTCCTTGATCTGTCATCAGCAATCAGGTGGAAAACAAAGCGTTTTCAATTATATGATCTCCGACCCGTAACGCATTTGCCGCAATAGTCAGACTTGGGTTCACACCATTCGAGGTTGGCATAAAGGACGAGTCCACGCAAAACAGGTTATGCAGATCATGCGCCCTGCAATTTCTATCCAACACGCTTGCGCCTGCGTCGTCTCCAAACCGGGCAGTACCGCAGGCATGCGCATGATTGATTTGAGGAAGTCTGTTCAGGTGCAAGCGCCGCCGCCGCGGAAGCGCCGCATTGATCATTTTGGTGAACACTGCGCGCCGAGACATAAGCTCATCTGAGACGTTATAAACGACTTTTATCTGATCGGTTCTTTCCCCGCCATTTGCGACGTGATTTTCCGTATTCGGAAAATCTTCGAGTATGCCGACATATAATTCCGCATTTCCCAAAACCTTTGCGGCAATCGTCGATACGAAGTGCGTGGAGTGGTGTTTGAAGGTCTGCTTAAGCGAACTTCCTTTTTCAACCGATTGAGAAAGAAAATGCGAAATTGTGCGATAGTCTGCAGATACGCCCAAGGCTTGAAAAACGCCTAGTCGGAATTGGCCCGAAGTGTAAAAGTCCTTCATGGAGAATGTTTTACTGTATTCTGATCCATCATGGTGCAACCCGGACCAAACCGCAAAAAATTCATTCAAATGAAACATCAAATTTTGGCCGAGCATTCCAGACCCGTTCGCGCATCCATTTGGCCAATATTCGCTAATTGATCTTTGAAGGATGCGCGGCGAGTTCAATGCTCCGGCGGAAAGAATGAAAACCTTGGCATTCAAAAGAAATGTCTTGCCTTTGCAACGGACTTCAAGCTGATCGATTGCGTCCGTCGTTCCGTGGAACCTAACAGCCTCGCACCAATCTAAAAGTTCGGCGTTTCCGGTCGCAAGAGCTGGATCAACCCCCGCAGTGCGCCCATCCATCTTGCAACCGCGCGGGCACTTTCGCCCAAAACACATCTTGCAGTTATCAAGGAACTTTGCCCCCGTTGGGCTTCGATAAGGGTTCAGGCCATAAGTTTGGAAAAACTGTCTTAGTTTCTTTTGATATTCGGTGTCCTGCTTTGGCGGAGCAATTGCATTTTTGCCTGACGGTTCTACAGGGTTTCTTTCCCCCACGACATGATACAGATGTTCTGCTTCCGCAAAGTACCGATCAAATTCCGCGTATTTCACGGGCCATCCCCCAGTCGGGTGAGGCCGAGAATCGGTTTCGTCAATGTCTTCCGGAGCCGGCCTTTCCAACGTGGAAGCATAAAAAGACGATGTACCGCCTACACCGGCGCCAATCCCAAAGTCCACAGAGGTTGTCTCACCGTTTGATGTAATTGACGCGTCGCTGGGCCATATCCCGTGCAGCATACGCGAATACTCGTCACCAACCGGGTAACCGTCTTGCTCTTCGGTACTCGGTCCATACGGGCCATATTCAACAAACAAAACTTTTGCGCCGGCTTCGGCAAGTCTTCGACCAATCGTACCGCCACCGATTCCTGTGCCTATTACGATGGCATCCCATGTCTTGGAAAGGATTTCTTCAATGCTCATCTTTTTTTCTAGGCCAATACTCGTTCACTGGATTTCTGGGTTTCATTATGCGTCTCGAATAGGTGTATTCTTTGGACGCAAGAAGGTTGTGGTTAAGGGGTTCAATTCATCATGCGTTTGATTTCATTTGCTACTGCTTCTGCGGACTTAGCCTGTCCCTTCGCGTTCCAGTGATCGTCTCCTCCTTTAAGAAACAAGTCGTTCACATCGCCACTTTTCAAGACGGGATATAGATTCAAGACCTCTTGATCATGGTCGACTACCGAAGCTTGCAGCAGGTTCGTCAGGTTTTTCGGATTGTAAGTTGGATACTTTTCCTTGTTGATCTGCCCCGATGAATGGGCACCATCCAGCAGATCCATCGGATGTGGAATAACAACGAATAGTAAAGGTACGTTCGCATTCGCAGCTACAGTAGATATCTCGCCTATGATCGCGTCCATCAGTCTGATCTTCAAGTCAGCCGATGCTGAGCTCGGGGAAACGGCAATATCCGTTGAATAGGGGTCGACAGCGAATTCTCCAACGATTTTCTCACCGGCAACAAAGCTTTGGTATTCTTCCTGATGCCTGGCCATAGCCCAGTCAATCCACGCCTCGGGGTCGAATTGTTCGGGTGTCGTTCCGCTGTTTCGTAGCGCTGTCAACGTACGTCGAAGCACCCGGACAATCGCCAGTTCGCTTTCGTTTAACTGCCCCTCCCTTGCTTGTTCGGCGCTCAGAAAAAACTCGCGCTCAACAAGACTGCCGTCACCGTCCAGATCGTACATACGGTTGCGCAGTAAATCCCCAAAATCGTTCCCCGAGAAAATGGAAACAACCACAAAATCCGGACTGTACTGATCCAGTTCTGTTTGCATTCGCCGCAAAATCTGATCTGGGCCATAGCCCGAGATACCCGCGTTTATAACTTCTGAGTCAACTGCCAGCTTTTCGGTCAGATCTTTCTGCAATACAGATGTAAACCGCTCGTCGAACGGAGTGTAATTCGCATGAATAAACGAGTCACCGTAAACCAAAACACGGAACTCAGCTGGTGGATCGCGCAGCTCTGGGCCTACGAAACCGTCGGTGTTTACCTGATAGAGAACGGTTGCGCCTCCAAATTCTTGCGGATGGGTCAACACACCAGATGAGCCCGGCTTTAGTTGAAAAAGCAACCTGTCGTCATATTGGTAATTAGTAAAATAGTTTGGTCGGAACATCACCTGAAGTAAAATTTCCACGGCAACAAGCGATAGAATGGTTGCCACAAAGATAGAAAAATAAGTCGAGGCTGCGCGAGTAGGTAAAAACGCTGCGGCCATCGTGATCAGACCAGCAATCAATACTACGCTTTGGAAAAGACCAAACCCAGCTCCTCCACCTATGCTGGGGTGATCCGACAAAGCCCATATACACAGCCCTAAACCACTGATCAGGCAGGCGGATCGTACGATCAAATTACCGTGCTTGGTGGGTTTATTTTTTGCCATAATTAACCTCGGCCTTTAGACGTGCCAAAAGGCTGGACCTTATCGCGAGGCTCGTTGTCATTTAGTCCAGTTCGTATTTTTGTTTGTAATCTTCTGCCAACTTTGGATCCTGCTCCTCTTTCATTAGAACAGAGTTCCCCACTACCAGATACTCGATATCGGTTCCCATGAAGCAACGAAATGCATCCTCTGGCGTACAAACAATCGGTTCTCCTCGCACATTGAAAGACGTATTCACGACTATTGGGCAACCCGTACGTTGTTTGAAAGCAGAAATGAGTTGGTGGTATCTAGGGTTCGTGTCCTCATGAACCGTTTGAATGCGAGCCGAATAGTCAACATGGGTAATGGCCGGAATATCTGACCGTTTTACATTTAGTTTTTCTATTCCAAACAATTCATTTTCTTCTGCAGTCATTTCCCGGCGATGTTCCGGTTTCACTGTGTCAACCATAAGCATGTAAGGACTGTCTTCGTCAAAGTCGAACCACTCGGACACATCTTCTCTTAGGACAGATGGCGCAAATGGCCTGAAGCTTTCGCGATACTTTACCTTAAGGTTTAGGGTGCGCTGCATCGTTTCTGAACGAGGGTCACCCAAAATAGAACGCCCGCCCAAGGCGCGTGGACCGAATTCCATCCTACCATTGAACCAGCCGACTGCTTTGCCGCCTTCCAAGGCATCTACCGTTTTTGAAATTACTTCATCTTCCGATAAAGTGCTGAATACGGCTCCTGCCTCGCTCAGGCGTTTTTCGATATCTGCCTGTTCGAACACCGGGCCAAGGTAAGATCCCTTCATTCGGTCTTTTCCGGGTTGCGCGGCCTTTCGGGGGTTACCCAATTCACCATGCCACGCTGCGTAAGCCGCACCCACCGAACCTCCGGCGTCACCTGCCGCAGGTTGAATCCAGATGTTTTGGAATGACTGGTCACGCAGAACTTTACCATTCGCCACACAATTCAACGCGACCCCGCCGGCCATGCAGAGATTTGGTATATCGTATTCCTTTGCCAAGCTGCGCGTCAGCCTTAGCACGATCTCTTCCGTGACAGCTTGCACAGACGCTGCAATGTCCATGTGAAACTGCTCGAGCCGGTCGGTTTCAGGTTTGCGGACCGGCGCTCCAAAAAGATCACTGAACTTGTCATTGGTCATCGTAAGTCCAGTGGAATAGTTGAAATAAGACTGGTCAAGGCGATACGAGCCGTCTTCTTTCAGGTCGACTAATTTATCAAGAATTAGGTTTTTAAAGCGAGGTTCACCGTACGGTGCCAGCCCCATGACTTTGTATTCGCCGCTGTTGACTTTGAACCCGGTGTAATAAGTGAATGCAGAATACAACAGGCCGAGTGAATGTGGAAAGTGGATTTCTTTCAGGATTTCCAGGTTTTTGCCCTTGCCGATCGCAACAGTTGTCGTCGCCCACTCTCCAACCCCATCCAGGGTTAGAACGACCGCCTCATCAAATGGTGATGGATAATATGCACTGGCTGCGTGGCTATAGTGATGTTCAGCAAACAGAAGATTTTCTGGTTTGATCGTCCCTTGGCCAAGCTTTTTGAGCTCTTTAAGTAGCAAGCTTTTTTGAAAAAGCTTTTCCCGAAGCCAAACAGGCATGGCAATTCGGAAAGAACCAAAACCTTTGGGTGCGTTTGCTACGTACGTCTCAAGAAGGCGTTCAAATTTCAAAAATGGTTTATCGTAGAACGCGACATGGTCCACATCCGATAGCTGCAGCCCAGCCTCTTGCAAGACATAAGAAATTGCGTTCTCTGGAAATCGCGCATCATGTTTTTTTCGAGTAAAACGCTCTTCTTGCGCTGCGGCGACAAGCTCACCATCAATCAGCAACGCGGCCGCGCTGTCATGATAGTACGAAGAAATACCAAGGATCGCGGTCATACTAAAACAATGTGTATATGAAAGGCGCGACGGCCGAGCCTTGGGTCAGAACGATCAGGCCACCAAAGATAACCATGACTACCAGAATGGGCAGAAGCCAGAATTTCTTTCTGACTCTCATAAAGGTCCAAAGTTCGCTAAAAAAAGACATGTAGATTTTCCTGTACAGAACTATTCAAGTGTCGTTTAGAATTGTTGCCGCATCGTCGACTGGTTGCTTTTTTCCGGATCTACATCGATCCAGTAGGTATCAGCGTCGTGGTCGATTTTTTGACCGATTGGATCCGAATTAAACAATCGTCTGATTAATCCAATTGGTGTGACAGTCGTAAAAAAGATTAGGCCCATGACAATCGGCGAAATGATACTGTTCAATAGCATCCCGAACTTAAACCACAGGCGATTCAGCGGTCGCAGTATTTCAGGACGAACAATACCAGCTACGAGAAAGCCCGCTGCGACTAACAAAGACCAAATTCTTACGTCACCGCCAAAAAACACCGGGAACAAGGCTATGATGAAGAAAACGGTAGCAAACACCCAGGCGAAAGAACGTTCGGATCCCATTTGGACTTCGGTCTTACCGTCCAGGTCCAGCCCGCCGGGTTTTGATTTCGCATTCTCAGATCCGAACATGATTCGACAACTCTTACACTCACCAGTCGGGTCGGAAGTTACTTGAACCCAGACTGATTAAAAACGCAGAATCGGAAAATTCCAAAAATTCGCGATTATGAGTAGCTACAGGCGAAATCTTAGGGACAATAGGTGGAATGAGTGAACATTGTCCAAAGGTGGGCAACGGGACCATTCTTTTCAAATTTTGGTCTGAGAAAAGTTGTTACGGCAGAATGAAGCCAAAAAACTAAAACGGTATTTAGGGACCCAGAAAATACGTTTCTCCGAAATTTCCCCTTTTGTGTTAAGAAAGTTCTGTTCCACATCTCCTGTGCCGTCTGTCGTGCCAGGATTTCACTGATGCGCTGTCTGAAACCCGAAAACAGCGTCTAAATCGCTGCTGTTCTGCTTTTCGGTCACCACGGGCGGTGCGTTGCATTGACTTAATGGACGTAATTGTCAACTTCAGAGACAGGTTCGTAATAGGTAAAAAAACATTATGCAGCGGTTTTCCCTTAAATTTTTGGTTGTAACTGCGTTTGTACTGACGTCCGGCACGGGTGTTGTGCAGGCGCAATCTGGCGACAATCTGGCAATTGCCGGGCATATCAACTCACTATGGAATCATGCACTTCATAGTACCAGCAAGCGTACCTCTGTTTCATCCTGGCTCGATACGATGCAGGCTGCGAATGGGCACCGTTATGCTGAACGCATGGAATTTGGGTTCTTTGACAGTTTTGCCGCGCCACCAAATGCGTCGTCCACAGGGAATGTTAATGGCGGGTCTGGCATTAGCGCGTTGGGCTCCGAGGGATGGTCCAAAATCCAATATGGATTTAACGGCACTGCGCGCGGTGGTGACATTGTGTTTTCGTCTGACAATTTCGGCATGGGGGTAGTTTCACCGCCGCGTATGAAAATACGACCAAGCGACGACGGAAACCTGACGCCGCAGAGAACAAGCTACATCGAAGCCGCTTCGGACTTGATTGCCGGATATGAGGCCAACGTCAAAGCCCCCAAGCGTTACTGGATTTTCTCAGGCTTGCCTGGCTTCGACGAATATTCATACGGGACTTGGCCATCTGATACGAATATCGAACCTTGGAAGGTTCACGTGCGAGGGGATTGGACGGATTGGCAGACCGAATTTGTCGAAGGTCTCAGAACTGCAAATCCTGGATATGAAATTGGGTTGATTAATGCCGCCGAGGTTTTTGTTGATACCTGGGAAAACGTCGTTCCAGATATGACACATACAGATTGGTTTGAAGACCTGGCGCCACATGGTCATCCGGACACTTATGCTGTTCTTGCTGCAATTGTATACTCGACGTTTTTTCAGGCGGAAGCCCCGGATATTTCCAAGGTCTTGGGAAGAGCATCGGTTGATCCAAGAGTTGTTCAGAATTGGACTAAGATTACTGATTATGTAAACCGCGCGGTTAACGGCTAGTGTGTGTCCGTCTGATGCTCCAGCCAAATAGAGTTTCGCATGTAAACCCTAGAGCGCCAACGTCATCGCAGATGAAAATAGGCGCTGCAGCGTCTCCAACTGGGATCTGAGTTGTGTCACTAGTATCCCAAATTCAGCTTGTGCTGCGCGGAGACAGCATGAAAGCTCGGGCCATCCGCGGCACGGCTCTTAGCATTATTAGTTTTGGCAGCGGCCAATTTATTCGCCTGGTTTCAAACCTCATTTTGACCAGAATACTGTTTCCGGATGCTTTCGGTCTTATTGCCTTGGTTCAGGTCCTGTTGATCGGGCTGGATAACTTTTCAGATTTCGGCATCGGCCCTGCAATCATTCAAAGCAAACGTGGAACTGAAAAGGACTATCTGAACACGGCCTGGACCATTCAAGTTGTCCGAGGTTTTGTTTTGTGGATTATCGCCTGTGCTCTTACGATTCCTGTAGCCGAGTTCTACCGGCAACCCGAATTGCTCCACGTCATTCCCGTACTGTCATTGGTTACCATTATCGATGGGTTTTGCTCTACCCGAAGATATTCAGCCACACGAGAAATCAAGCTAGAGTGGGTCACGGTCGTTGAGTTGGCGTCGCAGCTATTGGGCACATTGATAATGATCCTTGTCGCATTGTGGTTGCGGTCAGTTTGGGCGCTGGTTGTTGGAAGTATGGCCCTCTCTCTTATCAATACAGTGTTGTCTCATATCCTTATACCCGGTCCAAGAAACACGTTTCGCTGGGACCGCGAAGCTTTCCATGAGATTTTTCATTTCAGCAAATATATTTTCATAGGCACGATCGCCGGATACTTCCTTCAGCAAGGCGACAGGCTGATACTCGGTCGGTATGTTTCTTTGAATGATTTGGCGATTTTTTCTATTGCCCAAATCTTTGCGACTTTACCATTGGTGATGAGCTTTCAGCTTGTAGAAAGGATTGTGCTTCCACTCTATAGGAACCGCCCACCGATAGAGAGCGATTCAAACCGCATAATGGTTGGGCGTGCTCGTGCGTTGTTGGTGGCAAGTCTACTGTTGATGACTGCCGTATTAGGCGTTTTTGGAGAATCTCTAATCGAGTTCTTGTATGACGAACGGTATCATCTTGCTGGTCCGTTCCTTGTTTTGATCAGTATATCCATTATCCCCCGGCTAATTTTCGGCGGCTACAATTTTGTCCTGCTTGCAAATGGAAATTCTCGAGCCTTCACGATACTGACCTGTTGTTCCGCTTCGTTCAGAATGTGTGCGCTTGTGATTGGGATTCAACACTACGGTGTGGTCGGAGCAATCGTTGCACCGGTCATAGCGGATATATTGGCCTATCCGTTTCAGATCGCTTACGTCAATCAATACAAGGGATGGTATGGTCTTTATGACCTTGGATTGCTGGCATTTGGAGTTTTGATTGCAGCAGCCGCTTTTTGGGCTAATCCGGCGGCCCTGGCGCTAATTCTGGGGTGAAGCGGCCAACACTAAACAACTCAGCACGCGTGTGTTGGACCAATCCAATTGTTGATCTGTTTGGCAAATGCGCAAACTCTCTTTGCTCTATTGGCGGGTGTGTCATAAACGGCAATGTTCGGACTGCTCCATCCACTGACGAAAAATTGCCAAGCAGTGAACACTTCGTTTGGTGCAGCGTAAGTCGCTGCGAACCGGTCGGCGTCAAACTCTCTCTGGAAAGGATGAATGTGCGGGTTCAAGTGGTGTCCCAAGGCCACGTGCCCGTGCTCATGAACTCGAAAGAACCCGCATGCTGCGCCTATATTCTGACAAATAGTGGGATTGTAAATTATGACTGCACCCGTCGGAGAAGTCGGGTCGGGAAAGACTGCAGCGATATCATTATAGCTGGCATTTGGTATCTCCGGCGTCGCCGTTTGTGCTGAAAGAGGAGAATAGTAAAGCATTAGAAGTATTCCAAGAATAAAGTATTTCATTGCTGTCTCTAAATGAAAATCATTGGCTGCTATGTAGATACACACTCAACTATAAGTTGGACTCAAATATGGCGGTGAAATTTTACGTTTTGTCAGTTTCCGTTGCGAGGTTAAGACACTGGTTGCTGTAGCGAGAGCGTTCGAGAGCTTAGTACTGGAAGGTTTTATTCCCAAAACGTACCCTTCTTCCTAAGTGTGCGTGGGTTTTGATCATCATTAGTGTGGGCTTCCCCATCCCTTGTTTCAAAATGAATAAAACACCCTTGACTTGAAAAATTTCACTTTCAATTTTAGCCGAAAACATGATTATTCTCAGAGGCACCTAAAATCGATTTTCACAATATTTAATATTAGATGAAGTATAAGGCAAACTCTATACAATGGTTGAATTAATTTCATATATAGATGTTTTTATTGCCATTTCGAACTTTTATTTTTGGAGCACGATGTTTTTGTTGGCGCATTTCATTCCACTTTTTAACTTTAAAGAAGATTTTGTCGAATTTTATGTGAAAGTTAGAGGGTCCCCGCCATCGCAGGCTAAGCTAGTACTAAACCTCTACGGAGCAGGAAGTTATTTTTTTATTTCTGAAAAATTTTGGAAGTCACCAACTGTAAGTTCGATAAGAATATGTTCGACAATATCTTTGCTTCGACTGTTGTTAATGCAATTTTTGAGTGTGGTATTTTCTACGGCGCTTTGGTCTGTCACAATTTTCCTTTGGGTCAGTGATTAATTGCTAACGCTTTTAGTAAAATTATTTTTTCCACCAAAGTTTGTTCAACACACGGGAACAAAAAATAATTTAACAAGATAACGCAATTTGATGATCCTAAGCAATGTTAGAACCCGGAAAAAGGAAGATAATTTGATTATGTGTTCAAAAAACTAATAATAATTCAGACTGACTTCCGAAGGCGGTGATTGAATTTATTTATGATGTCCTCGCGAACTTTGTAGGGAGGGAGCAAACCACTCGCGATGAATTAGATGAAGTGGCTCACCTAATGTAGTTCGCTCTGCTTCGCCTTGATTTGACTTCTGGTGTTTCCAAGTCCCTTTGACACTTATCTGATCATATCCGGCGAATTGAACGATAGATCCAACCCAGGAGTCCATGAGCAACTAGCGTGCCTCAGCTTGGGACTCAGGAATCTAAAGCGCAAGAGATTAGATCAATGGATCCAAACTGAGCGCCCAAGTGTGAGCAAATTTAATGGCAATCCGGTAATATTTACCCGGAAAATAAATGGTAGCGGAGGAGGGACTTGAACCCCCGACACGCGGATTATGATTCCGCTGCTCTAACCACCTGAGCTACTCCGCCACGAGTGAATGGCGATTTAAGCGAGGGGCAAGGGAGGGTCAAGAGGAAAAAACTGCTCCGTCTGGGTTTGTTGTTGTCGGGTATCCTTGACTGATGTCATTTGGAGGCGGCCTCAGCGACGGAGCGAATGAAGCCGGCACATTCTTTAGGTGCTGTGATTAAGATCATGTGACCACGTCTGTCCATTTCTTGATAATTCAGACCAAAAGCCGTCATGGGGGCTCCATGAACATGTGCAGAAAGAACCGGGTCTTCTGCGCCGAATAGCACGCCTCCCGGAACAGTGAGATCAGCATATCTTTGGCTGAGCAAACCTATGCTGGATTCTGCGCCCACTACGTCTTGCGAGGCGGTAATAAAGGCCGACGGGCGCAGCCCCAATGCGCCCCCGGCGCGATCTAGAAAGTCTGTTGGAGCGGGCTCGGGCGCAAACACATCTTTCAGCACAAATGGGGCCGCTTTGCGTGCCAATGGAACAGCGAAAGTGTGCCCGATCAGGTTGCGCAACCACGCGGTTCGAATTTCTAAAGGTTTGAAGACCGGAGGTGTGTCGGGCATTTCGTGGGTCAACGGCGAAAGCAGGGCCAGTGCTTTTGTAGCCTGAGGAAATTCAAGCGCCATTGACAGGGAAACGGCACCACCCAGCGAATGTCCGACCAAAACGGCGTTTTCTATGTTTTGGCTTTGCAGGAATTCTTGGATCATACGTCCCTGCTGGGGCAGAGATGCGAGCCGTGGGTCGTCACGAGTGGAATAGCCGCAACCTGGCCGGTCCACGGCCAAGACGTGAAAGTCGTTCGATAGCTCATCTACTAATGCGTACGTAAAGTGCTGAAGTTGACCCGAAAGTCCATGTATCATGACGATGGTCTGATTGTTGGGATCTCCGCGCTCAACAAAATGGATGCTTCCTCCAGAAACAGTTATAATTTTACCAAGTTGTGGAACAGTTTTTAACCCTTCCCGAGTTAGGCGACGTGTCCAGAGGTTCATCATCACGAGTAAAAGGATGAGAAGAAGGACAACTGTAAGCAAAGCCGTCATCTCAAATCTCTCCCGTTTGGCCAGACTCGGCAAAGCCTGTAAGCTAAATTTCAGTTTCCATATTGACCAAAGATGGCGTTCATGCGTCAAAAACCTCGGGTCGGTAGGCCGGTTAAGTTAGTTCTTCAAGCAATGTAGTAGTTCACTTGGGTGCATTTTTTCTTTTAGACCTCGGGCAGGGTCACAAGTTTTCGATCGAGCATTCCTTGTAACCGGATAAGATATTCTCTCAGGGTTCTTCGGTTTCGTTTAGGGTGTCCAAAGTGGGGCGAGGCAGCCCTTCGAGTAATTGAAACACTGCCCTCCTGCACTCAGCGCCTGCCCAGTCGGGTGGGAAAAACTCTGGTGGTAGATCTGGTTGGCGTAATACCACCCGCCGCCACCGATGTACCAAAAGTAATCTCAAAGTGGCGCTTTCTGTTGGTGTGGGTCGCCACGCCGCTGGCCTGGTGCGCGCCGTACGCTGCGCGGAGACCATTAATTCGCGGCAGGAACTGCGAAGATCTGTTGAGCAAAGACTCTGCTGAACCCATTCGGGCACTGAGCGGGCGGTAACCTCAAACGCCAGCAATCCATCCGTTCGTTCCGGTACTGGACCGGGACCCAGAGCAACAGTGCGACTGATCGGAGTGTAATCATGGCTGAGCATCATATCTTCCAGCAATGGAGTTCCGGAACCTTCCTCGGCTATCAGCAAATGCCAATGACTGATGGGCTTTGGGATTTGGGCGTAGATTCTGGGCGACACTGCAATTGACTGCGTACGCCCAAAGTCGGTCAGGAAATGCCGCGAAACCCGCCCGATGCGGTCACTTTCGATCCAGCCGTCCTTTCGCAAACGGTGCAGCGCTACCCTAATTGCTTCGGGTTTGACGCCAATTGGCTCGATAATACGTGTTAAGGCACCGCCAGAAATCTGAGAGCCGGGTTCTTGGGCAAGATCACCAAACAGGGATACGATTATAGACCAAACCCGCTGATTTTGCGGGTCTGTCAATTCGGCGACTGCGGACTGGAACCACGTGTCTTTACTGACCATGAAAACAGTTTAACTTATTCGGAGAAATAAGAAAAACACATTCCCCATAATGCAGGATCAATCGGCGCACATGGTCAACAAATCGTATTCCGCGACCGCTTCGTCGTTTTGGTTTGCGACTGTTACATGCCAGCGTACTTCGCCATAATCTTCGTTTCGGGGTGTTTTCTGTTTGACAGTCAGGCGAACCTTGATCGCATCCCCAGGTGACACCGGTTTCAAAAAACGCAAACCTTCCAGTCCGTAATTCGCAAGAACAGGGCCTTCACTCGGCTCTACGAAAAGGCCCGCAGCAAAACTCAGCACTAAATAGCCGTGGGCGACCCGCCCCGGGAAGAAAGGATTTCGCTCTGCCGCGGCTTCGTCCATGTGGGCATAGAACGTATCGCCAGTGAAATTGGCGAAATGCTCGATGTCTTCGAGAGTTATCGTTCGGGCTTCTGTGTGCAATGTCTGACCTATACACAACTCGCTGAATTTGTAGGTAAACGGGTGATGAGGCTTTTGGATTTCAGTTGCGCCTGGAACCCATTTCTGCCCAATTTGGGTCAGCATATCTGGCGAGCCTTGAATGGCGGTTCGTTGCATATAGTGTTTGACCGCGCGGACACCGCCCAGTTCCTCGCCCCCGCCCGCGCGTCCAGGCCCACCGTGCACCATATGCGGCAACGGAGACCCGTGCCCAGTCGATTCACCCATCGAAGTGCGGTCATTAATGTAGATGCGTCCGTTGAAAGCCGCTGCGCCGATCACAACCTCACGTGCGACGTTGGTGTCGTGTGTGATCAGCGACGTCACAAGTGAACCGCCGCCCCGATTGGCAAGCGCAATAGCGTGGTCCACGTCTCTATAGCCCATTATCGTTGATACAGGCCCAAAGGCTTCGGTTTCGTGAACATGTGTTGCTGTGTCCGGAACACCGCAATAAAACAGCATTGGAGGAACAAAGGCTCCGTTTGAAACACCCTCGCCTTGAAGCTCGAATGCATCGGGTTCGCCGAAAACCTTTTCACTCTCCGTAGCGATTAAGTCAGCTTTGGCCATGACGTCGGCCTTTTGCGCGCCAGAGATCAAGGGGCCCATCTGAGTGTCGTCAATTCGGGGATCACCTATTGTCACGCGCGCCAGACGTTTCGTCAGGGCCTCGATCAATGCCGAGACCTGTACTTCGGGTGCGATAATGCGGCGAATGGCAGTACATTTCTGCCCTGCCTTTACAGTCATCTCGCGGCTGACCTCTTTAACAAAAAGATCAAATTCCGGCGTTCCGGCGACGGCATCTGGACCAAGGATCGAGGCATTCAAACTGTCCTGTTCAGCGACGAAACGGACAGAATTCCGGATGAGCGCATGAGTTTGGCGTAATTCCAGTGCCGTTTTAGCTGACCCCGTGAAACTTACTACGTCCTGACAATCAAGCCGATTCAGCATGTCGCCAAGGCCGCCCGACACCAGCTGCAACGCGCCTGCCGGTAAGAGGCCGCTTTCTAGCATTATGCGAACTGCCAACTCGGCAACATAACAGCTATTCGTCGCTGGCTTTACGATAGCGGGAACTCCCGCCAGCAAGGTGGGCGCCAGTTTTTCCAGCATGCCCCAAACTGGAAAATTGAATGCGTTGATATGGATCGCCGCCCCCAATAAAGGAGAGCAGATGTGCTGACCCAGAAATGTTCCCTCCCGAGAAAGCCGCTCAACCTCGCCATCAAGATAGACTTGTGTATCGGGCATTTCGCGTCGGCCCTTCGATGCGAAGACGAACATCGTACCGATGCCGCCGTCGATGTCGATGAGATGATCTTTCTGCGTCGCGCCGGTCTGAAAACTCAGGTCATACAAAGCTTGTTTGTGTTTAGACAGCTCTTGCGCCAAGGCCTTGAGCATCCGTGCTCGTTGATGAAAGGTCATTTTCCGCAGGGCCGGACCGCCAGTTTCCCGCGCATAATCCAGCATGGCCTGCATATCCAGATCGCTACTTCCAGCAGTTGCGAAAGGTTCACCTGTAATGGCTGATGGTACCACTCGTGCTCCGCTTCCGGGTTTTATCCAAGAACCCGCAGCGAAACTGGAGATTTGATGCAGGGACATATATATTCTCCTGTTTTTTGAGTTTCAGCCGGATGTTGTTGAACGCACGAGTGCGAACCTTAAGGTCGCAGGCTTACAGGGCTCCATAATTTATTGACCAACCGTTCGGTTTATGCAAGAATTTTGTTGGGTCACTTGTAAGGCGAACAGGAAATGTCCGATACAGTTCTTTCGCGAAACCATGGTCAATGGGTTGAAATCACACTGAATCGGCCTGATCGTCTGAACAGTTTCACCGACGAAATGCATCTCGCCCTGCGTACGGCACTTGAGGTTGCCCGCGACGGTGGGGCAAGGGCAATTTTGCTCACTGGCGCAGGGCGTGGATTTTGTGCCGGGCAGGATTTAGCGGATCGAAACCCTGCTAAGATGGATGGGCCACCGGATCTGGGAAGCACGGTTCGAACTTACTATGCGCCATTGGTTCGCCTGATCCGGTCTTTGAATTTTCCCGTTGTTTGCGCAGTAAACGGTGTCGCGGCGGGTGCAGGAGCTAACGTCGCTTTAGCTTGTGACGTTGTACTGGCCGCGGAGACAGCGAAATTCATTCAGTCTTTCTCGAAGGTCGGCTTAATCCCCGATACCGGTGGCAGTTGGCACCTAACGCGATTGTTGGGTGAGGCTCGTGCAAAGGGTCTGGCTCTTACTGGGCAACCCTTGATGGCGTCTCAGGCGGAAGACTGGGGATTGATTTGGAAAGCTGTGCCGGACGACGTACTGATGTCAGAAGCCCGCGCGTTGACTGCAGATCTGGCTTCCGGGCCGACCCTTGGGCTTGCTATGACAAAACAAGTAATTCAGACGGCAGCGACAAACAATCTATCCGAACACCTAGAAGTTGAGGCCGATGCAATGCGCGTTTGCGGTCGAAGCGCCGATTACGCAGAGGGTGTCACGGCATTCCTTGAAAAGCGTGCCCCGGTTTTCCGAGGTGAATGAGATGACGCCAAAAATACGTGCTGAAAAATCGGCAGCTGCTATGTGGAGCCGGGACCAAGCCTCGCAATGGGTTGGAATGGAACTCGTCGAAATCGACGAGGGGACCGCAACGCTCGCTTTGCTGGTCGAGGGCCATCACTGTAACGGGCACGGGATTTGCCATGGTGGTGTCACGTTCATGCTGGCCGACAGTGCTTTCGCCTTTGCCTGCAACAGTCGCAACAGCTCGACCGTCGCGCAACATAACGTTATCAGTTATGTCGCGCCAGCGAGAGCTGGCGATCGTTTGACAGCCCATGCTGTAGAGCTGAACCTGACAGGGCGAAGCGGCATTTACGATGTGACGGTCATCAATCAAGACAACCTAAAAATTGCCGAGTTTCGTGGATTTTCCCGCGCACTCGGTAACCCGGTATTCGAGGAGACCTGAGATGAGGTGGATTGGATGAAAGATTTGACACCGAACAAGGCGGACCTTGAACCAATCGAAATCGCATCAATTGATGAAATCCGCGGGTTGCAGTTGGATCGCCTGAAATGGTCACTTAGACACGCGTATGAAAATGTTCCCATGTATCGCAAAAGGTTTGAAGATGCAGGCGTTCATCCGGACGATCTGAAGACGCTCGGAGATCTTGGCCGGTTCCCGTTTACGTACAAAAATGACTTGCGCGACAATTACCCTTTCGGTCTTTTTGCCGTGCCGCGCGAACAAATCATACGCATCCACGCGTCGTCGGGAACGACCGGCAAGCCGACTGTCGTTGGTTACACGCAAGGCGATATCGATACTTGGGCCGATTTGGTCGCCCGGTCCTTGCGTGCCAGCGGGTTGCGACAGGGGAACATCATCCACTGCGCCTATGGTTATGGTCTGTTTACCGGCGGGTTGGGCGCGCATTATGGAATTGAACGCCTGGGCGCCACAGTCATCCCAATGAGCGGGGGCCAAACCGCCAAACAAGTCGACCTGATAAACGACTTTAAGCCAGACGGGATAATGGTGACGCCGTCTTATATGCTCAACATTCTTGAGCAATTCCATAAGGTCGGTTTGGATCCTCGGCAAAGCTCGCTGGCCGTGGGAGTATTTGGGGCAGAGCCGTGGACGGATTCGATGCGAGCCGAAGTCGAGCAAGCCTTCGATATGCATGCGGTCGACATATATGGACTGTCCGAGATCATGGGGCCGGGTGTTGCCAATGAGTGCGTTGAAACTAAGGACGGGCCGGTGATTTGGGAGGATCACTTCTACCCAGAGATCATCGATCCAGAGACCGGAGAGGTATTGCCGGATGGTGAAATGGGAGAGCTTGTCTTTACGACGCTTACGAAAGAAGGGCTGCCCATGGTCCGCTATCGTACGCGCGATCTGACACGGCTGCTTCCGGGGACGGCACGCTCAATGAGACGTATGGAAAAAATCACAGGGCGTTCGGATGATATGATCATCCTGCGTGGCGTAAATGTGTTCCCCAGTCAGATCGAAGAGCAGGTGCTCGCAACAGTCGGTCTTGCGCCTTATTACCAAATCGAACTTTTTCGCGCCGGCCACATGGACGCGATGCGCGTTCACGTCGAAGCCATGCTTTCTGTTTCTGATGAGGCTAGCCGGAAAGAGGCATCCCAAAAGCTGGAACGCCGAATAAAAGACGTCGTTGGACTTTCGACTGAAATCCATGTCGGGGAACCAGGCACTGTTGAGCGAAGCCAGGGCAAGGCCCGACGTGTCATCGACAACCGGAACAACTAACCCTTTTCTGGAGATAACAGATTGGCCCGCACGATCGCCAAAGACCACGACCACAAACGCGCCCGTATTCTTAAATCTGCGGCGCATGTTTTCGCGCGCGAAGGGTTCGATCGGGCCTCGATGACGCAACTAGCCACCGAATGCGGAATATCAAAAGCCAATATCTACCATTATTACGAAAGCAAAGACGCAATCTTGTTCGATATGCTGGACACCTATCTGCGGCAGTTGCGCGATGGAATTTTAGGATTGGATATGCGGGGCCTGTCCGCGCCCGACAAGCTGCGCAGGGCAGTGCGGGAAATCCTACTGGCGTATCAAGGTGTGGATGACGAACACCGGGTTCAAACCAGCGGTATGTCTGCGTTGCCTCCAGATCAACAAAAGCTTCTAAAAAGTTACCAGCGGGAGTTGGTGCAGTTTCTGAGCGACATCATTGGCGACATTGCTCCTGATGTTTTCCGGGGCAACCCGGCCAAATTGCGGGCTACTACGATGTCGATATTTGGGATGCTGAACTGGTTTTATATGTGGAATACCAACGCGGACGCCGAAGCGCGGACGGAATATGCCCAGTTGGTCTGTGATCTGGCGCTAGAGGGTGTGCGCGGACTCTAAATCTTGGCTCGCAAGCGTTTGATTGGGCCCCCAAGCAATTAAGTGTTAATTGGACTCAGGAGGCTCGCAATGAATGACCCCGAACGATTTGAAAAGTTCTACTTCGCCAAAGTCGGACTGGGCGAGGCATGTGGCTGCGCTGAAAAAATAATCGATGTTTTTGAATTCAATCGCCAAGGCGGTTCTTCGGCCAAGTTGGGTTTGAAATCGGTAAAATCCCGGCGAAAATCGCTAAGGTCGTTTGCCTTGAAATACGGCCTAATTAGCCGAAAGCGCCTCAGTTAACCCTTTACGGTTTCGTCAGGCCCAGTTGATCCAGAAGGTCTGACGCCTTTTTTGTCCAACTACGTTTAAGTTCGGGGCCAGATTTATGACGAAGGCCCATTTTTCTCAGGTTTTCGGTTTTTTCTACGTTCCCCGAACCAAAGCTGGCCGCCACGCGCGGCCACCAATAGTCTACCGAGTTTTGCATTGTCTCGGTTTCCCCTTGTGCAACCAACTTGATGGCACCTTCCAAAGCAAGTTCACCGTGGTGCTCTTCAATAGGTGAAATCTCGCGGAATGCCTCGGCCAACGGTTGATAAGAGATTGATGAGAACTCGGCCAGTTGTTCGACCACCGCGTTGCTCATCAATAGGTTCATTACGACAGCGTCGGTCCAACCTTGAATCGGGTAGTTGAATACAGCCAAGCGCATATCGTGTTCGCTGCGCACGGCGCCAATATCAGCACCGCGGGCCAAACGTGCCGTCCAAGGGTGATGCGTGGCGTATCTGTCTGTATCTACTCCGAATTCCCCCATAATCCTCAGGACGCGCTCGGCGCTGTCCGTTTTTTCCAGAACGATACGTGCGGCGGCGATCCGTTCCTTGATCCCCGGGCCAAGATTGATTGCGTCCGCAAAACCCGCCGCACCGGCCAGTTCACTGTCAACAAACGTGGCCATCAGTTTCATCAACTCAGCGCGATATCTGGGTGGGACATTGGTGGGGTTTGTCAAAACGCCACCTGCGGCGAGATAGCTGTCGATGGACATGGCGTCTGACATTGGCTTTTCTCCTCTATTGGTCGTAGTCGACGACGACACGGTCAGTCAGGGGATAGGCCTGACAGCTCAGAACATAGCCTTTCTCGACCTCGTAATCCTCAAGCGCGTGGTTCGACATCATCTCGACCTCGCCTTCGATCACCTTGCATCGACATGTGGAACAGACACCTGCCTTGCAAGCAAAAGGTGCATCCATGGCGTTTTCTAAGGCTCCATCCAGAATGGATTGATCCTTGAGCAACGATATTGTTTGAGTTGATCCATCAAGAGTGATTGACGCCTGTGTCTGATTGGCCTGAGTTCGATTATTCGCTGCGTCCAACCTGCGCTTGACGCGTCCCGGTTGGGCGCTGGCAAAAAGCTCGAACTTGATTTGGCTTTCATCCAATCCATGATCGCGCAAGGCGGCCGCGATACCCAGCATCATTGGCTCGGGCCCGCAGATAAAGGCTGTGTCGACGTTGTCGACGTCTATCCAGTGCTCAAACAACTGAGCACATTTTTCCCGCGTCACCAAACCAGTAAAAAGGTCAATTTCCTGCGTATCGGTTTCCAGAACATGGATTACGTTCATTCGACCGATGTAGAGGTTCTTGAGATCCTCTAGCTCCTCGCGGAACATGATCGTATTCACGCCTTTGTTTGCGTAGATGAGTGTGAAACGTGATTTTGGCTCACGGGCTAGAGTTGTGCGTAAGATCGATAGAACCGGGGTTATGCCAGACCCACCCGCAAAGCCTAGGTAATGCTGTTCAGAGGCCGGGTCCAAGGGCGTGTGAAAGCTGCCCATGGGCGGCATTGCCTGCACAATGTCACCAACTTTCAAGCCTGAGTTTGCCCAACTTGAAAAAGCGCCGCCGTCCACACGCTTGATCCCTACCTGCAACACGCCATCATCTTTGCCCGCACAAATTGAATAGGACCGCCGCAGCTCTTCTCCGTCAAATTCCTGTCGGAAAGTCAGATACTGTCCGGCAGCAAAGTCGAACATTTCTGCATCTTCGTTCACAGGTTCCAAAGTCACGACAACCGCATCGCGGATGGTATTGTAGATGTCAGTGACTTTCAGATCGTGAAAGCGAGCCATGCCGTGCTCCTCCTCAGATGCATTTGAAATAATCAAAAGGTTCCATGCACTCAGTACAACGCCAATGGGCCTTGCAGGGTGTTGACCCAAACTGACTTACCTTTTGAACGGCCTTGCTGCCGCAATGTGGGCACCGCTGTGGCCCGCCCGCAGGTTGCGGCGGGGCGATGCCATACTTTTCCAGCTTTGCCCGGCCTTTTTCGCTCATCCATTCTGTCGTCCATGGCGGCGAAATGCTGGTCTCTATTTTCAGATGCTCAACGCCGTGATCTCGCAGCGCGGTTTCAATATCCATATTGATAACCGAGGTCGCGGGACATCCGGAATAGGTCGGTGTCACGATGACTTTTAACGTTTCTGCATCCCACCGCACGTCCCGTACAATGCCCAAATCCACAACTGAAATCACTGGGATTTCGGGATCTGGAACAGCTTCCAACCATTCCCAAACCTGATCGGTTGAGACGCGCATTGGTCTTACCAGCTTGCGCCGGGATAGGCGCGTTGCAACCATTGCATCTGTGTCAGCAAGTGACCCAGATGCTCTGTATGCATCCGTCCGTCGCGACCACCCTTGTGCTCAAATCTGTTTTCTGGGATGGTGAGCGTCGCTTTGGTCATAACCTTTTCGATCAACGCGTCATATTGCGCGCGCAAATCCAATGGGTTCGGAGCGACGCCTGCGTCAGTCATTATCGCATCAACTTCGTCGACAGCAAACATCTCTCCTACGCATGGCCAAAGATAATCCAGCGCCCCTTGCATACGGCTATGGCTTTCCTCTGTTCCGTCGCCAAGACCCACCACAGTGTCTCGTGAACGTTCGAGATGATATGCAACCTCCTTGCGTGCTTTGGCAGCGATGGCTGCAACGCGGTCATCCGCAGACGATTGCAGCTGTTCCAAAACGATTGAATGCCAAGCGTCGAACAGGAATTGTCGCATTATGGTCCGGCCAAAATCACCGTTAGGAACTTCGACCAGCAGGACATTGCGAAAATCCCACGCGTCACGCAGAAATGCCAGGTCATCCGCGCTTTGTCCGCCCTGAATTTGGCCCGCAAGCCCAAGCCACATCTGTGTTTGACCAATCAAATCCAGCGCAATATTGGCAAGCGCAATGTCCTCCTCAAGCACGGGTGCGTGGCCGCACCATTCACTAACACGGTGCCCAAGGATCAAGGTGTTGTCGCCCATCCGCAGCAGAAACTGTGCCAATGCTTCGTCGTGGGTCATTACATTGCCCCCACGTCGTCTGGAATGTCGTAGAAAGTTGGGTGGCGGTAGACCTTGCTTTCGCTGGGTTCGAACATCGGCCCTTTGTCACCAGGTGATGACGCCGAAATGTCATTCGCCTCCACTACCCAAATCGAAACGCCCTCGTTTCGCCGTGTATAAACATCCCTCGCATTCTTGATCGCCGTTTCAGAATCTGGGGCGTGCAGCGAACCGACGTGGCGGTGGCTCATCCCATGTTGACCGCGAATGAAGATTTCCCATAGTGGCCATTCGTTTTTCATGCTGCTGTCTCCTTTTCTCGAAGATAAAGAAGGGTGAGTACTGCGGCCAAAGCCGCAAAACTAACCGTTTGCAACCAATAGGGAAGAGTGCCTTGGTTTTCTAAAACGGTACGTAGCGCTGAAGACAGGTTTACGGCGGAAAGTCCCAGAACAGTTCCCCAAATCGAAATCAGCGCGTAGGGCACTACGATCAGATGGCGCGATGCCGCAAAGAACAAGGATGCGTAGGTGATCAAAGTGAATGAGATGATCTTGTCCTGATAGGCGTAGTAAGGCGTATCAAAGTAAACAAACAGAACCGGCCATTTGAGGCCGCTGAAATGCGCCAGCCCCATGCAAAGAAAAAAAGCGACACAAATCAGCAGCAAAATGCGAAGTAGCGATGAAGGAGGGTTCATATGGTCACTCCGCAGCAAGATTTCTTGCACGTTTCTTTCCGGCATGTGCCAATAGCCCCTCGCGCACCCATTTGCCGTCGTCCCACGCCTTGTTACGTGCTGCAAGCCGATCGACATTGCATGGGCCGTTGCCCTTGATGACGTCAAAGAACTCGGACCAGTCAGGTTCCGAGAAATCGTAATGTCCGCGCTCATCGTTCCAATTCAAATTTGGGTCAGGAATTGTCAGTCCGAGGTAATCGGCTTGTGGCACTGTTTGATCCACGAATTTCTGACGCAGTTCGTCATTGGTATTGATCTTGATTTTCCAAGCCATCGATTGCGTCGAGTGCACCGACTCTTTGTCGGAAGGTCCAAACATCATCAAAGACGGGAACCAAAAGCGGTTTAATGCATCCTGCGCCATTTTACGCTGTTGGGGCGTACCTTCTGCCATCTTGCGGATCGCGTCATATCCCTGTCGCTGGTGAAAGCTTTCTTCCTTACAAATTCGGATCATGGCGCGCGAATAGGGTCCATAGGACGTGCGTTGAAGCGGTACCTGGTTCATGATCGCTGCGCCATCTACTAACCACCCGACTGCTCCGATATCTGCCCAATTGAGTGTCGGATAGTTGAAGATCGACGAATATTTCATTCGACCGTCCAGCAGCATTTCGGTTAACTCATCGCGGCTGACGCCTAGTGTCTCAGCCGCGCAATACAGGTAGAGACCGTGCCCAGCCTCGTCCTGCACCTTGGCCAGCAGAATTGCTTTTCGCTCAAGCGTAGGGGCGCGGGTTATCCAGTTACCCTCAGGCAGTTGTCCAACGATTTCGGAATGAGCATGCTGACTAATTTGCCGGATCAGGGTCGCACGGTAATCATCGGGCATCCAGTCCTTGGGCTCGATCTTGATATCTGCGTCGATCTTTTCCTGAAACTTACGTTCCTGTTCCGTCATTTCTTCACGGGACTTTACGCCGGTTCTAGCCGTCTTGATCATCTGAGCGTACATGCGGGCTCTCCTCCCTTAGACGCGTTCGAGAATTATTGCTGCGCCTTGGCCGGCTCCGACGCACATAGCGCAAAGCGCATATTGGCCTCCGGCGCGACGCAATTGAAATGCTGCGGTCATCACTAACCTGGCACCAGACATGCCCAGCGGGTGGCCGATGGAAATTGCTCCGCCATTTGGGTTCACATGTGCCGCGTCGTCAGGAATGCCCAGCTCTCTCAGGGTGGCCAGACCTTGTGCAGCAAAAGCCTCGTTCAATTCTATCACATCCATCTGGTTGATGCTCAATCCGGCGCGGGCCAGCACTTTTCGAGTGGCGGGAACAGGGCCAATCCCCATAACACGAGGCTCGACCCCGGCGACCGACATGCCGACGACGCGTGCTATCGGGGTTAGCCCATTGCGCGTTGCAGTCTGTTCATTGGCCAGCAATATTGCAGCGGCACCGTCGTTGACACCCGAGGAATTCCCGGCTGTCACGGTTTTTTCAGGTCCGTTGATCCCCTTTAACGTAGAAAGTTTTTGCGCGTTCGTACCTGGACGAGGATGTTCGTCGGTATCGAATACAATCGGTTCACCCTTGCGCTGAGGGATTGTGACCGGGGTGATCTCCTCCTCAAACACCCCGGTCTGGTGCGCCGCGGCCCAACGGGCCTGGCTGCGTTCGGCAAAGGCATCCTGATCTTCGCGGCTGATGCCATATGTTTCCGCAACGTTATCCGCTGTTTGAGGCATCGAGTCGATACCAAACTTCTGCTGCATCTTCGGGTTCACAAACCGCCAACCGATAGTCGTGTCATAAACTGCATTGTCGCGGGTGAAGGGTGAAGTTGCTTTTGGCATAACGAAAGGCGCGCGAGTCATGCTTTCAACGCCCCCGGCGATGACCAGGTCATAGTCACCAGAGCGTAGTGCCCGCGCCGCCATACCCACCGCGTCCATGCCGCTGGCGCACAATCTGTTGACAGTCGTACCGGGGACATCGACAGGCAGTCCTGCTAAAAGGGCTGCCATCCGAGCGACATTGCGATTGCTTTCCCCGGCCTGGTTTGCATCGCCGTAGATCACATCATCCACGCTGGCCCAATCGGTTTCTGGGTTTCGCGCAATCAATGCGGAAAGTGGAATGGCGGCCAGATCGTCGGTGCGCACCTGGCTTAAACTTCCGCCATACCGCCCGATGGGGGTACGTTGTGCATCACAGATAAATGCTTCCATTTAAAGGGCTTCTCCGAAACCGTGGTAATTTGATTAGGTGACCGTTGGGTCGGTTAATATTCGCCCAGTCGATTCGGGACAAGAAAAATGTAACACGAAAATCCAAATTGACAAAAATCGGTAACATAAAAAGTGAAATCAACTCGTCAGACTGCAAGCTTCAGGTTGGGGGATTTCAACACCTTCTTCTGGTGGGCGGAACATTCGAGATCAGATCACACTGGGTATTACCATTACCATTCGAAGGATGGCTTGACGCTGAAGACCCTGCGCAGCAATTTCCGCTTCAGACATGTCCCAATAAGCCTGAACTTTCTGGGCTTTGGTGTGTACCTTCTCGAACTTAGTCAGCGCTTTGGCGGCGCTCTTTTAAAGATCGTAGCCACCTGCGGACAAGGCATTGAACTTGGTACCGACCTTCATTGAAGGTTGCATATTCGATGTCTCTTTTTGATTATGATTTTTTCGCCTTGAAACGTAATCGATAACTACCCGTTCAGGCGGGTTAGGCTGTACATAACCGATATGCGCGGACAGAATTTCTGAAGTTTCGGAACTACAAACCAGATGCATCCGGTTTTTTGGGTTCAGCGTAGTTGAACACCCCCAGCTATATATTTTGGGATAATCGAGTGCCACTAACACGAAGTTTTTTTCACTTCTTCGAGGGGTCAATTCTTGTGTTCAAAATGACAAACTGGAAATTAGGGTTGAACAGCTCGTCAGCTCGCGCCAGTCTTTTGTCGATTTCAGAAAATTTCAGGTTTTCACGGGAGACTAAGTGGGATGTCGCAGGCAATAGAGTATGAGAAGATAGGTGATGTTGCCGTCCTTGCTGCCAACAATCCTCCGGTCAACGCGCTCGGCTTAGAAATACGTAAGGGGATTATCAACGGTTTAGAGAGCGCCGAGGTGGATGGAGCAAAGGCAGTATTGATCTATGGCAAGGGCCGTACGTATTTTTCCGGCGCAGACATACGTGAATTCGGTAAGCCACCAGTTCGGCCATTTCTGCCGGATGTGTGCGACCGCATTGAATCCTCACCGTTGCTGGTGGTATCCGCCCTGCACGGCGCAGCGCTGGGCGGGGGGCTTGAAGTTGCGCTATCCAGCCACTATCGCACAGCCATTCCCACAACCAGAATTGGTTTCCCCGAAGTCAATTTGGGGCTTATCCCAGGTGCAGGTGGCAGTCAGCGCCTACCGCGTATCTCAGGTGTCAGCGCTGCGTTGGAAATCATTACATCCGGACGCCACGTACTTGCGCCCGAAGCATTAGAATTGGGTATTTTGGACGAAGTTCAGGATGGTGATCCTTGCGAGATCGGTCTGAGTTACGTGCAGGCGCTTTTGCAACGATCAGCGCCGCGTCGGCCAATTTCGGAGCTGCCTTCGCCTGCCGGGATCGACTTTGACGCAGCCTTCGAAGCAATGCTGAAAAAAGGTCGGGGGCAGTTATCCGGGGCGGTGGCCGTGCGGGCGGTGCAAGCCGCTTGCGAAGCCGATAGTTTTGCGGCGGGGCTGGCACGCGAGCGCGAGCTGTTTCTGGAGCTTATGGGCACAGACCAGCGCAAGGGTCTGATCCACGCCTTTTTTGCCGAGCGAGCAGTTGCCAAGCTACCCGAATTGAAAGGTGTCGAACCGCGGATCCTGCATCAGGTTGGTGTTGTCGGCGGCGGCACGATGGGGGCCGGAATTGCATCTGCGGTACTATTGGCAGGCTTACCAGTTGTGATGCTTGAGATGTCGCATGAAGCGGCCCACGCTGCAAAGAACCGAATTGCCTCCAACCTAAACGGCGCGGTTAAACGAGGTAAGCTGAGCCAAAGCGATTTTGACGAAATTCTCCAAGACCGGCTTGTTCTGGCTATAGACTATGGTGCACTCAGCAACGTCGATCTGGTGGTCGAGGCCGTTTTCGAGGACATGGAGGTAAAGAAGCAAGTGTTCTCGTCATTGGATGCGGTTTGTAAACCAGGTGCGGTTTTGGCGACAAACACGTCCTATCTGGATATTAACGAGATAGGGGCGACCACTTCACGGCCCCAAGATGTAATTGGGTTGCATTTCTTTTCCCCCGCCCACGTGATGAAGTTGCTTGAGGTCGTTGTGGCGGATGAGACGTCTTTGGAGGTTATGGCCACTGGGTTTGCTTTGGGGCGTCGATTAGGCAAAGTTTCCGTTCGCGCAGGAGTTTGCGACGGTTTCATTGGGAACCGCATTCTCAATACCTACAGAGCTTGTGCCGATCATATGGTTTTGGATGGGGCGACCCCTTATCAGATTGACAAGGCGCTGACTGATTTCGGTTTTGCCATGGGACCATTTGCTGTGTCCGACCTTGCTGGTCTGGATATCGGTTGGGCGATGCGCAAAAGGAAAAGAGCAGAAGGGCTGAACCCTCAAGCCCGCGACAGCACATATGCCGACAAGCTGTGCGAGGCAGGGCATTTCGGTCAAAAGACGGGCAGGGGGTATTACGTCTACGAACCAGGTAAACGGACTGGCACGCCAAATCCTGACGTCATGTCTCTGGTTGAGGCAGATCGTGATGCACAGGGTATCGTCGCGCGCTCATTTTCAGACGAAGAGATTTTACGCCGTTACATGGCCTCGATGGTTAACGAAGCCGCCAAAGTCGTTGGCGAAGGCATCGCAAGTCGTCCGCTGGATGTCGACGTAACATTGCTGTTTGGCTACGGTTTTCCGCGTTTTTTTGGGGGGCCATTGAAATGGGCGGACTTGCAGGGTTTGCCCGGAATACTAGAAGACATTCGGAAATGGTCGAACGAAGACTCGTTTTTCTGGCAACCAGCGCCGTTGCTGGAACAACTCGTATCTGAAGGGAAAACCTTCGAGGATCTGAACGCGCATAACTGAAACTTGCTACGAGCGATAAGTTTCTACTATCAACCCATCTAAAAATTCAGTTTTCACGGGGCTGCAGATAGAAAGAAGTGCACTTTATGACAACGCGCGTTCCGCTGCGGTTCGGATGGCTTGGATATTCTCTCCGTAGATATTCGGGTTTTCTACTGATCCACCTTTGAATACTGCCGATCCCGCAACAAGCACATCAGCACCTGCCTCCGCGACCAGAGGTGCGGTACTAGGATCGACGCCGCCGTCAATTTCGATGTGTATTGGCCGATCCCCAATCATTTCGCGCAGACGGCGCACTTTGTCGGTCATGTCGATGAATTTCTGGCCACCAAAACCGGGGTTTACTGTCATCACGCAAACCAAATCCGCCAAATCCAGCAGGTGTTCTACGGATTCCGCCGACGTGCCAGGGTTCAGCGCAACGCCTGCTTTCATTCCCGCCGCCCGGATCGCCTGCAATGTACGATGAATGTGCGGGCCAGCTTCGATGTGCGCCGTCAGGATGTCCGCTCCTGCATCAGCATAGGCCTGAATGTATGGATCGACCGGCGTGATCATTAGGTGTACGTCCATTACCGTTTTCACATGCGGACGAAATGCTTTGACTGCCGGGGGTCCAAAAGTGAGATTGGGAACGAAATGACCGTCCATGACATCAACATGAACCCAATCTGCCCCCTGTGCTTCGATGGCCTGAATTTCCTGCCCAAAATTTGCGAAATCGGCAGAAAGGATCGAAGGGGCGATCTTGATCTTACGGTCAAAGCTCATTTTGGCCTCATGCAATACATGGATTTATCAGCGCGTATATCCGCGATTTTTAACAAAGTGTAGAGCTTGCGGCGCAATACCGGCATTTACAAAACTTTCATCAAACCGACACATATTCGTTGGCCGCCGTCTATAGCTGACCTCCAAAGTCAATTGGGGGTGGCACGTGCTGCGGATCGAGAAACTGACCAAACGCTTTGGCGGCAATATCGCCGTAGATTCTGCAACGCTGGACGTCGACAAGCCCTGCATGATTGGAATTATCGGTCGGTCAGGCGCAGGGAAATCAACGCTTCTGCGGATGGTCAATCGACTTACGGATGCCAGCGATGGCAAAATTGTTTTTGAAGGCCGCGATGTTACAACATTGAAGGGCCGCGAAAAAAGGGCATGGCAAGCCGATTGCGCAATGATCTTCCAGCAGTTCAATCTGGTTCCGCGCATGGACGTTGTGTCAAACGTGCTGCATGGAACGCTGAATCGGCACTCGACACTGGCGACAATGTTCAATCTATTTCCGATGGAGGAAATCCATCGGGCAATCGATATTCTTGATCGTCTTGGTATTGCCGAGCACGCGCCGAAAAGGGCCGAAGCCCTTTCGGGAGGTCAGCAACAAAGGGTCGCCATTGCCCGCGCCCTGATGCAAGACCCGAGGATTATTCTGGCAGATGAGCCCATTGCTTCGTTGGACCCAATGAACGCTCAGGTCGTGATGCAGGCGCTGCGTCGTATCCACGAGGAAGACGGTCGCACTGTAATTGCCAATCTGCACACACTGGATACCGCGCGTCGGTATTGTGATCGCGTCGTTGGAATGCGGGATGGTCGCATAGTATTCGACGGGTTGCCCGAGCAGCTCACGACAGGAGTCGCACGCGAAATCTACGGTGCCGATACAAGCTTTTCAGAAGAAGCGACATCAACCGAGATCGATACGCTCGACGCCACGCAAAAGGCTCTTATGGAAGCTGAAGCAACCATTTAAGCCGACAAAAACCTTTCATCACCTGGTCTGATGAGAGGCCGGGGACATCAACCTGGAGAGAGACAGATGAAAAAAATAGTTGCTGCCCTTGTTGCGACCACGGTTATGGCCACACCGGCCATTGCTCAGGAAATCAGCGAGTTTCGCATCGGCCTTTTGGGCGGCGAAAACGCGCAGGATCGCCTGAACAATAATGAGTGTTTGCGTAAGTACACCGAAGAAGAGCTGGGCGTTGAAACCAAACTGTTCGCCCCTGCGGACTATGATGGTGTCATTCAGGGTTTGCTGGGTGGTACAATCGACATGGCATGGCTTGGCGCGTCGGGCTATGCAAAGACGTATCTGAGCGATCCCGAAGCGGTCGAGCCGGTACTGGTTAAAGTCAATGTCGATGGCGGCTATGGTTATTATTCGATCGGTTTTGCCCGTAAGGATAGCGGCATAACCTCGCTGGAAGACATGAAGGGCAAGACCTTTGGTTTCGGTGACCCGAACTCGACATCCGGTTATTTGATCCCGTCGATTGAAATCCCTCAAGCCACTGGCGCGACCATGGACTCTGGTGACTACTTTGGTGAAGTTAAATTCACAGGAGGACACGAGCAGACCATCGTTGCCGTCAACAATGGGGACGTTGATGGCGGCGTGACCTGGGCCGATGGTCTGGGCGATTGGGAAGACGGCTTTAACTCGGGCGCATTGCGTCGCGCGGTTGATGCGGGCTTGGTCGATATGAACGACATGGTCATGATCTGGCAATCAAAGCCGATCCCAGAAGGCCCGATTGTTCTGCGTACGGCCCTTCCAGCTGACGTCAAAGAGAAAATGACAACGCTGATGGCGGGGCTGGCCGTGAAAGATCGCGATTGCTTTTACGGCGTAGCGGCAGGTGAAGCCAAAGCGTTTGAGCCGATCACACATGACGCTTATGAAATCATCATCGAAGCACGCAAGCTGAAGTCAAACTAAGCTAGCAGTTCAATATATTGGGGTCTGGTGTCTCATCAGGCCCCGATTTCCGCGCGGGAGCATTCCATGACAGACCAGACCGCTGGGTTCCTCAGCGTTTCGCAAATCCGCGATGAATATACTTCACTGACGCGACGCAAACGGGTCTATGGTGGCATTCTTCTGATCGTATTCATAGCCGTTATGGCTTCGGGGTTTCGTATTGCCGACAATCGAAATGCCGGGAGCTTTTTCGATGGCTGGCATCGGATATTAGATTATCCAACTGTGGTGCTCTCAGAAGCATGGGAGAAAATCGCTGAGATGCCTTTGCATCTTGTAGCCTTTTTCCCCGCTTTGGTAGAGACCATCAACATTGCCGCAGCCTCAACTTTGATTGGAACCATCGCAGGTACATTTCTGGCGCTGATGTCAACGCGTGGAATGGCGCTTTGGCCATCTCAGATCCCGCTTTT